>JAZLAP010000179.1:0-1997 GCA_045613265.1 Eubacteriales bacterium
TATTGGGAGATCTGGAACGAGCCCGACCTCCGTTGGCAACAGTTAGATAGCGGCTTCTGGCACGGAACGCCCGAAAGCTTCTTTGATTTTTACGAAACCGTGGCAAAGCACTTAAAGTCCTCCTTCCCCGACCTAAAGATCGGCGGCCCTGCCATCGCGCACGATCTGGAGTGGGCGGAACGATTCCTTTCCGAAATGAGCCGCCGCCAAGTCCCGATCGACTTTTTCTCCTGGCATGTCTATGCTGCGAAGCCCGAAAATGTAATAGATAGAGCCGCGCGCATTCGCGAGCTTCTGACGAAATACGGTTATGGCAACTGCGAAAGCATCTGCAACGAATGGAACTACGTGAACAATTGGGGCGACGGCTTTGTCCGTTGCATAGAAACAATCCATGGCATGAAAGGCGCGGCGTTCACGATGTCGGTCATCAGTGCAGCACAAAGAGCCGGCAACATCGACATGCTGATGTATTACGACACGCGTCCCTCCGCCTTCAACGGTGCTTTTGACTTTTATACCTATGCCACGCTTAAGGGCTATTATCCGCTTTATTTCTACGGAAAATTTTACGATATGAAATACAGCGTGCGACCGAAGGAGCTACCGCCTCACCTTTACACGATTTGCGGTGTCGATGCGGACGGTAGGATCCTTTGTACCGTGACCTATTACGATGACGATGACACAGCCCCCGACAAACATGTTAAGCTCGATTTTGGCAGAACGGCTCGTTTTTCCGTATCTCTGCTTGACGAGGAGCATAACGGCGAAGAGGTCGGAACGGTTGACGCGCCTGAATTTTTGATAAAAAATCATTCGATTCTCGTTCTCCGCGAAATATAATATAGAAACACAATACATAAATGTAAAAACAGGGGACGTTATGATACGTATCGGAATGATCGGAACCAATTTCATCAGCGACCGTCTGGCAGAGGCGGCACGTGAGCTTCCCGATATCATGCTTTCGGCAGTCTACTCGAGAAAAAAGGAAACGGGAGACACATTTGCAAAGCGGCACGGGATCGCTTCGGTTTATACCGACCTTGAATGCTTTCTCTCATCGGATATTGACGCCGTATATATTGCCTCACCGAATATTTGCCACGAAAAGCAGGCGATACTCGCCATGCAACACAAAAAGCACGTTTTATGCGAAAAGCCGATCGCTTCCTCGCAGGACGCTCTTTTACGCATGATAAACGCCGCAGAGAAAAACGGCGTTGTTCTGCTCGAAGCCATGCGCCCCGCTTTTATGGAAGGGACAAAATGTGTGAAAGAAGCCCTGCCGCGCATCGGAACGCTGCGATCGGCAAGCTTCAGCTTTTGTCAATATTCGTCACGCTACGATCGTTATAAAAACGGCGAGATTCTGAATGCCTTTACGCCGGCACTGCATAATGCCGCATTGCTTGATATCGGCATCTATCCCATTTTCTTTATGACGGCGGTGTTAGGAGAGCCGAACGGACTGCAAAGCCGATCGATATTCCTCCGAAACGGCTTTGAGGGGCGCGGTCACATCCTCGCCGCATACCCCGAAATGACGGCAACGGTCAATTATTCAAAGATTGATGACTCCTGCCTCCCCTCGGTCATTACGGGAGAAAACGGCAGTATCCTTATCGACAAAATGAGTATGCCACGCCGCATAACGCTCGCCTTACGCGGAGAAACGCCGCATATCCTTTTCGAAGAGTCCGAGGAAAAGGATATGAAATACGAGCTGCGAGCATTTCTTGATATGATAAAAGGAACCGCAGATGCCGCTCCCTATCTTGCCCTCTCGCAAAAAACGCTTCGTATACTCGATGAAGTGCGGCGGCAAAATAACATTGTGTTTTCATAGCCATCGGCTAAGCCGGTGGCTTGCTCAGCCCTATAAGGGCATGTTACTGGCGGGGCTGAAAGCCCACTGAAACATTTGACACTTGCAAACTCGCCCTACTGCCACAGATGTGGCTACTATTTCGCCTCCCTTGTGCAAAGGGAGG
>JAZLAP010000180.1:0-15277 GCA_045613265.1 Eubacteriales bacterium
GCTTTGCTAAAAAAAGGACACGGCGTCCATCTTCTTGTCATGAGTGCCACCCCGATTCCCCGAACGCTCGCCCTTGCCATGTACGGCGATCTCTCGGTCTCCAAGATCGACGAAATGCCGAAAGGCAGACAAAAGGTAAAAACCTACCTTGTAAACAGCTCCTTCGAGACACGCCTTTACGCCTTTATTGAAAAGCAGATTCAAAGCGGCGGTCAGGTATACATTGTGTGTCCTGCGGTTGATGAAAAAGTCGCGGACGGTGAAATTGCCTTGTCCGAGCTTGCCGCCGCAAGCACCTGTTCCGAGCCATTGACAAGCGCCGTCCGCCTTGCCGAAAAACTACAAGCGGAAGTGTTTCCGCACAGAAAAATCTCGTTTTTGCACGGAAAAATGAAGGCAGGAGAAAAAGACGAGATCATGCGTGCATTTGCCGACGGTATGATTGATATTCTCGTTTCCACAACGGTCATTGAAGTTGGCGTCAACGTTCCCAATGCATCGCTGATGATTGTTGAAAACGCAGAGCGCTTCGGCCTTTCGCAATTGCATCAATTGCGCGGTCGTGTCGGTCGCGGACAACGAGAATCCTTCTGCGTTCTGGTGTCGGATTCCGAAGGCGAAACCGCGTTGCGCCGTCTCCGAACGCTTACCACCACCTATGACGGCTACGAGATTGCCGAAAAGGATCTTGAAATCCGCGGCCCCGGTGATTTCTTTGCCGCAAACGATCGGGAATTTCGTCAAAGCGGTGGACTTCCGCTCACGCTTTCTCATCTTTGCGATGACAAAACGCTTATGGAGACCGCCTTTAAAACAGCCGCCGCGATCTACGATAGCGATAAGGAGCTTTGCGCTGTCGAGCATTCTGCGCTCAAACGCGAAGTGTTCCGACTCTATGATATTCGGAATCATACGGTTTCCTGATGATAGCCGATAAGCACCGATCTTTTGCGGCTCTCGATATCATATTTTGAACAGCTTCCCGCACAGCAACACAGTATTTTCGCAATACGAGACCATATGCGTCACATAGGAAAGGGATCAACATGAACAATCAACCGCTCGCCGATAAGATCCGCCCGGCTACCATCGATGAGATGGTGGGGCAAGCGCATTTGATCGGTAAAAACGGCATCCTGCGCCGGATGATCGAAACCGGTCGTATCACCAATATGATTTTCAGCGGCCCACCGGGAACAGGAAAAACGACCGCCGCCAACATTTTGGCAAAGCTATCCGGACTCTCTCTGCACCGCCTCAATGCAACAACGGCAACGCTTGCCGATGTCAAGGACGCAATCGCAGCCACGCGTAATATGTTTGGTGCAGACGGTATCCTTCTCTACCTTGATGAGATTCAATATTTCAACAAAAAACAGCAGCAATCGCTTTTGGAATATATGGAAGACGGACGTGTCACTCTCATTGCCTCCACGACCGAAAATCCTTATTTTTCAATATATAATGCCATTATCTCAAGATCCTCCGTTTTTGAGTTCAAGCCCGTCACACCGGTCGAGTGTATCCCTGCGTTGAGACGCGCTTTGTGCTACCTAAATCAAAGCGAAGGCAAAGAAACCACTGCAAAGGATGAAACGCTTCTGAAAATAGCCGAACGCGGCGGCGGCGATGTACGCCGTAGCCTCGGACTGCTTGAAAATTTATACTATATCTCAGAGAACGAAATATGTGCGGAAGAAATTGATTCTCTGATGCCGAGCATGACAGGCAATTTTGATGCCGCAGGAGATGTACATTACGATCTGCTTTCGGGATTGCAAAAATCGATACGCGGAAGCGATCCCGACGCTGCCTTGTTTTATCTTGCAAAATTGCTTTCAGGCGGTGATCTTTTATCGGTATGCAGGCGTCTGCAGGTAATTGCAAGCGAAGATATCGGTCTTGCGTATCCGATGGCCGCATCTGTCACGTATGCCTGTGTACAGAGTGCGCGGGAGCTCGGTCTCCCCGAAGCATCCATACCGCTTTCAAATGCCACGGTTATGCTTGCAACGGCACCAAAATCCAATACTGCACATATCGCCTATGCCAAAGCCGAAGCCGATGTACGAGCAGGCCGCGGCGCTTCCTTCCCTTTTCACTTAAAGAGTCCGTTGTTTAAAGGCTACAAATATCCGCACGACTATGCCAATCATTACGTAGCTCAGCAATATTTGCCCGACGATCTCAAGGATCGCGTGTATTACGAATTCGGCGACAACAAGACCGAAACGGCGGCACAGTTATATGCGGAACAGATCGGAAGCTTGAAAAAGAAAAAAGGTTAACATTGCCTGCCCTGTTGTTATCATAAAACGTCAAGAATGCAAAACACTAAAGCCGAGAACAAACGTGCATATCGCGTTGACCTCGGCTTTTTTCACCTTTTTTCGACTGTAAAAATTCTTTTCCTCGTAAACTTGACAATTTTCTTTTATTATGATATAATGGCTTGTATTATTATTGGATTGGAAATGAATTATGAAACATATTTTTGTGATTAACCCATCCGCCGGTCATAAGAAAAACTTTGCAAACAAACTCAAAAGCAAGCTTACGCAAGCCTTAACCGAGCTTTCAGTGGATTTCGAGATTATCATCCCTGAGGTTTGCGGCGCGGCAAGAGCGCGTATAAAAGAGCTGTCAAGCGACACAGGTGAAACGCTCCGCGTATACGCCTGTGGCGGCGACGGAACCCTATCCGAAATTGTCAATACCATTGTCGGTATTCCGAATACGGAGTGCGCTCTTTTTCCCGCCGGTACCGGCAACGATTTTTCGCGCAATTTTTCCAACCCCGAAAACTTTTTTGATATCAAAAAACAAATCAACGGCCGCTCAACGCCGATCGATACGATCGTCTGTAACGGTCGTCACTCAATCAACATGATCAACATCGGCTTTGATTGTGACGTTGTGGATGCTGCTGACCGTCTTAAGCAAAAGACGCCGCTCTCCGGCAGCGCCGCTTACCTTGGCGGCGTGTTCACCACTCTTTTCCGACATTACGGAACAAAAATGCATTACACCTTCCCCGACGGAACGACAGAAGACGGTGAGTTTCTGCTTTCTGCATTTGGGAACGGCGGTTACTGCGGCGGCGGATTTTTTTCACATCCGCGCGTGGTATTAAACGACGGACTTCTTGACCTATGCATCGTAAAGAAGGTCTCCCGCCCAACCTTTCTACGTTTGCTTCCGCTTTACAAGAAAGGAAAACACCTCGAAAGCAGGCGCGCCGCCGACATCATACTTTATCGCCAGTTGACAGGCATATCGGTTACCTTTGACAAGGAGATCGGTATATGCATCGATGGTGATATCGTGTATAACGACCATGCGGATATTGCCATTGCCGAAAAATCCGTGCGCTTTTCTGTTCCTGAGGGATCGGTATTAACCGCTTCACTATCCATTCCCGCATCCGTCTGATTATCATCTTAGGAGAAAAGACATGAATCTGCTCTATAAGCGACCGCTCGCAACCATTCTTTTCGCTTTTACCGCAGGCTCTGTCTTTTCTTTTTTGTTATCGGATCTCGCCAAGCTGATTTTGTGCGGTCTCTTGCTTTTACTCGCGATTCTTTGCTTCGCCAAAAAGCACGCCTTGCTCGGCATGACTGCGATCGCTTTGATTCTATCGGCTCTTCTTTCGTATTATACCTTTTCTGTACGTCCATCCGCGTTGTCAGAATTCAGCGAAAAAGAGGTGTCGTTCACGGCGACTGTAGTAGATGTATCGAAGAACGATTACGGCATCACCGTGATTGCCGACATCCATACGTTAGACGGAGAAAAGCCACCGTTTTATACGCAAAACAGAATCACCTTTTTGTTGACAAATAAGAACGCATCCGCTCTTGAGATCGGAGACGGCTTCACGGCATCGGCACGATTCCATTTCCTGCCAAAAAGCGAGCTCTATGCACTTTCTTCCGGATGTGTGGCAGAGCCTGTGGACATCGTTTTTTATTCCTATACGCCGCACACGGGATTTTCTCTTACGAGAGCCTTAAAGTCCTACCGTGAGCAGATCGCCACACGGATACAATCCGCCGTGCCGACCGAAAGCGGAGAGTTTATGACCGAGCTTTTGCTCGGTGAGCGTTGCCTTTCCGCAGATATACGGCTTGCGTTTCGCCGAAACGGGATCTCTCATCTTTTGGCGCTCAGTGGTATGCACCTGTCGATATTATCCTTGTTTGTACTTTGGTTTTTGCAACGAATCAGGATCCCACGTACCATAAGAAATCTTGTCGTATTGCTTTTCGTGATCCTTTACGTAGGCTTGACGGGATTTCTGCCGTCGGTCGCTTCCGCCGTAATGATCCTCTTCACTCCCTACGTCGTTACAGACGTCGGCTTTCTTCTCTCGGTCAGCGCAACCTTCGGACTGCTTGCCGCAATCGAAAAAACGGAGCCGTTAAACGGTGTGATCAAAAACCGTTTCCTGCTCTCATTCCTGAAAAGTATAATTTTCACCGTGTCCGCAACACTTGCGGCAATGCCGATTCTCGCGCCCGTCTTCGGAGAGATTTCGCTTTTGTCGATTCCCGCCAATCTTATTTTTTCTGTTCCCGTCAATGCAGAGATTCTCTTTTCTCTCGCCGTTGCCGTTTGTCCGATCGCTCCTGTCGTTTTTATCGCCGAAAAGAACGGCGCTCTCATCATTTGGCTTGCCCGCTTTACCTCTGCAATTCCAAATACCATGCTCTCTCTTTCCTCGCCCGAAAAATATATTACGGTTGCCGTCTCTGCATTTCTTTTCTTCTTTCTGCTTTCAATTCCGTTGCACAAGAAGCGATATGCATACCTTCCGCTTTGTCTGATGTGTTTGCTCGTAACGGGTTTTCAGATCAAGGACACGATCCGCGCATACCAAAATGTTACGGTTTCTTATGCCGCAACCTATAGCAGTGACGCCGTATGCTTTTCGACGAAAGGCAGTAGTGTTGCCATTCATACGGGAAGCCATGCTTATGCGCTTACCGCCGCACTGGACGATGCTCATAAAATCGGTGTCACCGAGCTTTCCGCGTTGATTCTGTCGGATCTCGATGACGGCGTAACCGCGAGGCTTCTGCGTTTTTCGGGCAATCTGCGTATTCACGCCGTTTATCTGCCCTCACCCGAAAGCGAAGACGAACGGAATGCCTGCAAAGAAGCAGAGGCATTCGCGGAAAAGAACCGCATTGCCGTCCGCTATTATCATAACGGCGACGTTACTGCGATCGGCAGTCTGTCGCTTGCCTTCGGCATCGCTGACACAGAGATATCTCATCCCATATCCATTGCCCTGAAAGCGGAAGACGCCAAGCTGGTTTATTTATCTTCGGATTATCATAAAAGCGGAGATTACGAAATGGCGGGAACGGTGATCGGCGAAAGCGACGTCGTTATCGTCGGCAATCACCGTAAAAGCATTGTCAACTATCTTCCGTATCGCCGTTTCTCAAACCAACTTTCTTTTGTCGTCATCGGTGACAAAAATCTTGACTATTGGCAAGGAATTGAGGCCGTCAACGCATTGAAAAACGCGGAAGTGACGATCACTCCCGCGCTTTACCGATGTGAGATCAAACGTTGAAACGGAAAACAGTCACGTCTCCGTCCTGCATAACGTATTCCTTTCCTTCACTGCGAAGCAAGCCCTTATCCTTCACGGCAACCATGCTCCCCTCGCGCATCAGATCGTCATAGGCAACGATTTCCGCGCGAATAAAGCCGCGTTCAAAATCACTGTGGATCTTTCCTGCTGCCTGCGGCGCCTTGGTTCCCTTCGTGATCGTCCATGCGCGCACTTCCTTTTCGCCCGCCGTCAAGAAGCTGATGAGGCCAAGCAAGCGGTAGCTTGCACGAATCAGCTTGTCAAGACCGCTCTCGCTGATGCCGAGATCCTCAAGGAACAGAGCCTTGTCTTCTCCCTCAAGCTCCGCAAGCTCTGCTTCGATGCGTGCAGAAACGGCAATGATCTCTGCCCCCTGCTCCTTCGCATGTGCGGCAAGCTTCGCATAAGCCGCATTGTCCGCAAGATCGGTCGCAACGTCATCCTCGGCAACGTTTGCCACAAAGATGATGGGCTTCATGGTAAGCAGACGTGCTTCATACAAAAGCGCCGCCTCGTCCTCGGTCATGGAGACGCTACGAGCGCACCGACCGTCCTCAAGTGCCTTCAGAACTCTTTCAAGAATGGCTTCCTCGGGAAGCAAGGATTTATCGTTCTTAACGAATTTGCGAACGCGATCCAACCGCCGCTCCACGATTTCGATGTCCGAAAAGATCAATTCAAGGTCAATCGTTTCCACATCGCGGAGCGGATCTACGGATCCGTCAACGTGAATGATATTATCGTCGCTGAAGCAACGTACAACGTGAACGATCGCATCCACCTCACGGATGTGCGACAAAAACTTATTACCAAGCCCCTCGCCCTTCGACGCTCCGCGCACAAGCCCTGCGATATCGACGAATTCGATCACGGCAGGCGTAAACTTTTCGGGATGATACATTTCCGCCAGACGATCAAGCCTTTCATCGGGAACGGCAACCACACCTACGTTCGGGTCGATCGTGCAGAAGGGATAGTTTGCCGATTGCGCCCCTGCATTGGTGAGCGCGTTGAAAAGCGTGCTTTTTCCAACGTTCGGAAGTCCTACGATACCAAGTTTCATTTTGCTTATCCTTTTGTCTCCGAGAGCCTGCTCTCGGTTATTTTTCATATTATTATAACATAGATCTTCATAAAAATCTATACCCAATTTGATTTTTTATACAATTTTTTCGCTAATTTGTGAAAATGTTGTGAAATTCGCAAAAAAAGACTTGATTTTTCAAAAAAATCATGTATAATATCCTTAGTTGTGAACTTGGTTAAAATCGTGACAAATTTAATAATTGCATGGAGGGCTATGATGATGGATACAAAATTGCTTGTGATCGACGATGATGCCAATATTTGCGAAGCGCTTCGCCTCTACTTTGAAAACGAGGGATACCACGTGATTACCGCAAATGACGGTGCGGAAGGTGTCAATTATTTTAAAATTTACGAGCCCGATCTCGTCCTTCTTGACATCATGATGCCGAAAAAAGACGGTTGGCAGGTATGCCGCGAGATCCGCGAGATTTCCGCAAAGCCCGTTATCATGATTACGGCGAAGGGGGAAGTGTTCAACAAGGTACTCGGTCTTGAGCTTGGTGCCGACGACTTTATCGTCAAGCCCTTTGACATGAAGGAGCTTTCCGCCCGCATCAAGGCTGTCCTCCGCCGCTACAGCACCGCAGGCAAGCCCTCGGGCGAAGAGGTCATTAAATATGAAAACATGGAGATCAGTCTTATGAAGTATGAGCTGAAGCTTTTTGATAAGGTGATCGACATTCCCCGCAAAGAGCTTGAGCTTCTCTACTTTCTTGCTTCCAACTGCAACCGCGTATTCACGCGCGACCAGCTGCTGAATAAGGTTTGGGGCTTCTATTACGCTGGAGATTCCCGTACCGTTGACGTTCATATCAAACGCTTGCGCGAAAAGCTTGAAGGCGTTTCGGAAAAGTGGATGCTCAAAACCGTCTGGGGCGTTGGGTACAAGTTTGAGACGTTGCAATAAAATATTTTAATAAAGGAAACGGCATCCTCTCGGATGCCGTTTCCTTTATTTTTTCAGTTCTTCTTTGCAAGCTCTTTTTTGTGCTTTTCGAGAACCTTATGAATGCGCTTGGAATGATCAAGAAGCGAAGAGATCGACTCATCGTGATTCAAGGTATCAATGATATATGCAACATATTTACACATATTAACACTCGCATACCACTCGCGCTTCAAAAGATCGGGCGTTCTATAAACAAGGTTAGTGGTAAAAATGCGGGTAAAGAGACCTTCCGCATATGCCTTATCCATTACGTCGAGACCGTTGCAGAAGAGACCGAAGGTTGCAAAAATGAAGATGCGACGCGCGCCTTTTTCCTTCAACTGCTTTGCAACATCGATAACCGACTCGCCCGACGAAATCATATCGTCGATAATGATCACATCCTTATCCTTCACGTCACTGCCGAGATACTCATGCGCAACGATCGGATTCTTACCGTTGACGATGACAGAATAATTACGGCGCTTGTAGAACATGCCGAGATCGATACCCATCATAGAAGCATAGTACATACATTTGCCCATACCGCCCTCATCGGGAGAAATGATCATCATATTATCCTTGTCGATCACAATATCGGGATACTCGGAGATCATCGCCTTGATCATCTGATAGCTCGAACGCACATCATCGAAGCCGCTGAGCGGAATTGCGTTCTGCACACGGGGATCGTGTGCGTCAAAGGTAATGATGTTTTCAACGCCCATATTGATGAGCTCCTGAAGAGCCATCGCACAGTCGAGAGATTCTCTTCCCGAACGCTTGTGCTGTCTTCCCTCGTAAAGCATCGGCATAATGACCGAAATGCGGCGCGCCTTACCGCCCGTGGAGCCAATGATACGTTTCAGGTCCTGAAAATGATCATCGGGACTCATCGGAACCGTCTGGCCGTACATATTGTACGTAACGCCGTGATTGAATACGTCGGCAATAATAAAAAGGTCGGCACCTCTCATCGAATGGTGAAGCATTCCCTTCGCTTCTCCGCTCCCAAAACGGGGGCAGTTTGCGTCAACAAGGAAGGTCCCCTCGGTATCGTGCCGTCTCCAATCTTTAAGATAATTGTCAACCTGTGCAACAAAATCCTCACATCCGCGCATACCTACTACGCAAAGTTCACCATACAATGATTCCTTCATGTCAAACCTCTCTCACTTTTTTAATTGTCGCAAGTCAAAACCTTTGCAATTTCCTTACATAAGAATTATACCAAATAATCGATAATGTGTCAAGACTGTTTTTGCACAAATTGCAGCTTTTTAGGAAAAAAGACGATTTTCGTCGTCAACGGCAAAAAAACAATCGAAATGCCCTGTTTCTTCGTCTTATTTTGACAATGACTTCTCAGTGATCTTCAACGGATGCCGTTCGTCCGAAAAAATATGGTTTTCCTTGTATGTTACATTTTCCAAATACAGCTCCGCGACGGGGTATGTCAATCCATCCAGATTTTCTGCTTTGAAATAAATATTTGAATCCTTCAAATCAGTGTCCGCAATCGTGATATCCTGTGTCGGATAATTTGAAGTGATAAGATAGTCTATATCATTTTCCACAGTCAGATTTTTATACCATCCTTATTGCCTTCGATAAAAACCTTATCAATCAATCTGATATTTTGGTTGTACTCGCCTCTTCTTACACCTTGATTCACCAAAAAGAGACTGTTCCGTCCGCTTTTTGCTTGGCTGACGTCGCAGCTTTACGTTTGGAAAAAAAACGAAGCGTCGTGTTGCTCCCGATTTCCAAAATCTCAGACACATCGTAAACGCCCGCCGCTATAATGCATATTTCGCCGCCACGATTAAGCAAGCGTTGTAACGCCTTCGCATTTTCATATGCGTCGTTCTCGGGTCTGAACCCGTAACCAATTTGCATTTACCATAAGATCCACCTCTGTATTGAGAATACTTTTGCAAATTTAAATTTTACGCGTTGCTTTCATAATGCAAAAAAGCAGAAGAAGGCGAACCGAAGTTTGGCTTCTTCTGCTTTGGTGGAGATTGGGGGGCTCGAACCCTCGACCTCACGGATGTGAACCGTGCGCTCTGACCAACTGAGCTAAACCTCCGGACGGATATATTATAATGCAAAACGCTTGATTTGTCAAGTGATTTTGCAAAGAAAAAGATTTTCTTTTATCTTTTGAGCCGAACAAGCTGAAATTGCATACAATAGCAATAGATTTTTACCGTAAAGGAGTTCTCTATGAGCATTATGAACCTAAGCCTGATTCCACACGGTGACTATTTCGTGACTGCAAATGGGTACAGTGGCTTCAGAAGCTATTACGAAGACGTTTACCGCTCGGCGAATTTCACACGCGTCTTTGTAATCAAGGGCGGTCCCGGAACAGGAAAAAGCCGACTCATGCAAGAGATCGCGACAGCAGGTGAGCAGCGTGGGATGGCTGTCTATCGCTTTTTCTGTTCATCGGACCCTGTGTCTCTTGATGGCATCATTCTCGAAAAGGAGGGTATGCGCATCGCAATGATGGACGGAACGGCACCACATATCCGAGACACCACCATCCCCGGTGCGATCGACGAAGCGGTTGATCTGGCTGCTTTTATTGATCGCGCAAAAATTGCGCCCTTTCGTTCCGAAATTCTGGCACTGGCAAAGGAAAAACAAGAGTTTTTTTCGCTTGCATATCGCTATCTTTCTCTTGCAGGCATCGCAGAAGGCCACGCCGTTTCACTTCTTTCAAAATCCGTCATGCAGAAAAAGCTCGACGGAGCGATCACACGCATGCTGCGGCAGATCCCCGACACGGTACACGAAGAAAGTGTTGCCATTGAAACGGGAATCGGCATGCGTGGCAGCATACGCCTCGGAAGCATTGAAAAATCGGCAGAGAAAATCATCGTCATCGGTAATATGCTCGGTTTTTCAAAAATATTCTTTGATTCTATGTTAAAACGTCTTGCCGCCTCAGAAAAACAGTACATAAGAATCGAAAGCGCCTTCGCGAAAGAAATTACGGAAGGCATCTATTTTTCTGCAGCCAAAACGCTATATGTCGCGGAAAACTGTACGTCTATGGAAAAAGAAGATATAAAACTGCTCAATGCCGCTCGATTTATCGATAAAAACAGCATAAAAACGCTAAAAAGCGATATTAAAAATTTCTTACGCATAAAAAAGGAATCCGAAGAAAATGCCATTGCCGCTTTTCGGAGTGCAGGCGAAAAGCATTTTGCATTAGAAAATATTTACATCTCCTCGATGGATTTTACAGCAAAGGAAGCATTGACGTCAGATATTTTGAAAAGAATTTTTGCGCTTTTCACGGGATAAAGTTGACAACGCCGACAAAATGTGCTAAAATACAATATGCATGAAGAACGGAGACACGCTTCGCATGTCTCCGTTCTTGTGTTACCTATTCATTGCTTCTACAATTTCTGCCGTATCGGTTGCAATGACCAGCTCTTCATTCGTAGGAATCAGGTAAATCTTTACCTTCGAATCCTCCGTCGAAAGAAGTGCCGTCTGTGCGGGACGCGGCTGAGAGCTATTGACTGCCTTGTCAAGCTTCACGCCGAGATAATCCAGCCCTTCCACAGCTCCCTCGCGGAACAGAGCATTGTTTTCTCCGATACCCGCAGTGAAGACGATCGCATCAACACCGTTCATAGCGGCAGCATACGCGCCGATATACTTCTTGATCTGATAACAGAACACCTTTTTTGCCAGTGCCGCGCGTTTGTTTCCGTTAGCAGCAGCCTCCACGATGTCACGGCAGTCGGATGAAACACCCGAAACGCTTTCGAGGCCCGACCGTTTATTCAGGATCGTATCCATCTCGGCGGGAGTAAGCCCTTCCTTCTCCATCAGGAAGGTTACGATGGCAGGATCAATCGCGCCGCTTCTCGTTCCCATCATGAGACCGTCAAGCGGTGTAAAGCCCATCGTCGTATCGATTACCTTACCATCCTTTACCGCGGCAATCGAGGATCCGCCGCCAAGATGACAGGTGATGATCTTCGTTCCCTCCGCCTTACCGCCAAGCAGCTTTACCGCCTCGCGACTGACATATTTGTGTGAAGAGCCGTGGAATCCGTAACGGCGAATGGCATATTTTTGACAAAGCTCGTAATTTACGGGATAGCAATACGCCTCCTCGGGCATCGTTTGATGGAAGGCCGTATCAAAAACCAGCACCTGCGGAACGTCAGGTATTTCCGCAAGACAACCGTTGATGCCGTCGATCGAGCCGGGAATATGAAGCGGTGCAAGATCCTTACATCTTTCAAGCTTTTCCATCACGTCATCCGCAAGCAGTACGGCACCCGTAAAATAAGGACCGCCGTGTACCACACGGTGACCGACAGCTTCGATCTCTTTCATTGAAGCAATGCAACCGTGATCTTTATCGGTAAGTGCTTTGACAACTTCGGCAACTGCCTCGGCATGATTTTTAAAGAAGCGTTCGAGAATAAAATCTTCTTTTCCGCTAACCTTATGCTTCAGATTTCCGCCGTCGATACCGATACGCTCGCAATTACCCTTTGCCTTAACGATTCCGCTTTCGGTGTTCATCAACTGATATTTCAGTGAAGAGCTACCGGCGTTGATTACAAGAACGTTCATAAAATTCCCCTTTTCAATTGTTATTGCGCTCTTATTATATACTAAATCTCGTTCTAAATCAATACTTTTTCCAAAATTTCACCCAAAAGGAGTGTTTCAGTGTGAAAACCGTCGGAATTATCGCCGAATACAACCCGTTTCACGCCGGTCACGCCTACCACATTCAAAAAATTCGTGACACTTTCGGGTCGGATACCTGCATCGTCGCGGTTATGTCCGGTAATTTTCCGCAACGAGGCGGCATTGCCATCGCTGATAAATATACGCGTGCCCACGCTGCCGTTGCAGGCGGTGTTGATCTCGTCCTCGAGCTCCCTTTCCCCTTTTCGGGTGAAAGTGCTCCTGTTTTTGCACGGGCAGGCATTGCAATACTGAACGCTCTCGGTTGCATCAACGTTCTGTCCTTCGGAAGTGAATGCGGCGATGTCTCGCTTCTGTCCGACGTAGCAGCACTTACCGACCGTGATGATTTTTTTGCTTCCGCCAACGAGACGGCGCGGCATCAGAAGATCGGCTACCCTGCCGTTTATGAAGCATTATGCCGCGAAAAATTCGGTGATACGGTCGCTGACCTGTTTGCGTCTCCCAACAACCTGTTGGCTATTGAATATATTCGTGCCGCAAACCGTATCGGTTCCCCCTTTTCCCTATACACTGTCCAACGCATCGGTGCAGCGCACGACGACATCGGTTGCGAAGATATTCCTTCTGCGCGTACCATTCGCGCAAAAATGCAAAACCGTCCCCTCGAAGAAGCACTCTCCTTTTTGCCTGCACCCGTTGCCGATGTTTATCGCTCCGCGGCGCAAGAGGGGCTTTTTCCGACCTTCGAGGCGTCACTCTCCCCGATCGTCCTCTCTCATTTTTGTTTAAACTCGCCGCAACACGGTGTCGATATCGCCGATGCCGGCGGCGGTTTATATAGCCGTCTTTTTCGCATGGCACAAAAGGCGTGCGATACGGAAACCCTTATCTCACTGACTGCGACGAAAAAATACACGGAAGCCCGAATACGGCGCGCCATCCGTAATGCGTTTCTCGGCGTTACCTCCTCCGAAATCGCAAAAGATCCGCTCTATATTCCGCTTCTCGCCATGAACACGCGCGGTCAACAGCTTCTGCACAGCGTGAGAAAAAACTGCCAAATACCGATCCTCACCAAGCCTGCAGATTACAAGTTTCTTCCCGAAAATGCGTATAAGCAAGCCGCCGCCGCAAACCGCGCGGATTCGATATATACGCTGTCCTTTCCGCAAATTCGGTCAAGAGACTATTTTTTACGTCACTCTCCCGTGCGAATCAAGCCGAACAGTGACGAACGAATTTCCCCATCAAGTTTTGTCGAAAGGATTGACAAATCTTGAGTTCGGGAGTATCATGGTAACGGAAGTCAACGCTTCCTGTCGAACTGAAAGGAGTACAAGCTATGATCAAAGCAAACGGCATTGAAGGTAAGTACCTCGAATACAGGGGAAAGCCTCTTGTGCGTCAAGGCAACGAAATTTATTACGGTGACATGTCAGAGAAATTCTATCTGTTTCTCATGATCATGTCGCAAAAAAAGGACCCGAAGCTCGGAGTGGAGATTCCGGACAAGGTCATGGTACAGATCGTATCAACCGATGGCTCGAACAAGGTTGAAAAGAATACGATTCAGGACGGTCTTTTCGCCGCTTTCGATCTCGGTACCGCGTGGCTGGAGCGATTCAACCGCGCATAAAAATTCAAACGATAGCGTGACACGGGTGTGTCAAGGAGGTAAACGCTATGAAAAAGCGTACAATGCTCGGGCGTGTTCTGCCCATGTTTTTATCCCTGGTTATATTTATTGTTTCCCTTACATCCTGCGAAATCAATTCTCTGATACAGAGTGAAAGCGACAGCACCGCCGAAAGCGGTGAAAAGCAAAACAGCGAAAGCCTGTCGAAAACTGACGAAAACAGTACCGAGGAGATTCCCGAAGAGGAAGAACCCGAGGTGCTGTTTTTTCATTCTCTTACCGGTCTCCCTTGCACAAGCGAAGATGCAATGATACGTCCAATGGCGTTTCTTGTCGGCAACGCCGGTGCCGGGCTTCCGCAATGCGGTACATCGTATGCCGATATTCTGGTGGAAACGCCCGAATATGACGGCACGACGAAGCTTTTGCTGATCACGACGCAATACGCGAAGTGTGCAAAAATCGGTTCTATCCGTTCTGCCCTTCCTTATCATTCCGAAATTGCCGATTTCTTTGGCGCTACTTTGGTGCATGCAGGAACGGCAGACGGCTCTCCCGCCGCTAATATCAACAACCGCAATCAGCTTTCGGCAGATAATACGGCATCCGCCTTTTACCGCGAATCCGGGCGGCTTTCACCGCACAATATCTTTACCGAGCTTTCGCGTCTCACAAACGGCTTGCGGACAAACGGGATCACCACTTCTCTTTTAACGGCAGAAAGCGTCTTTGATTTTGCCGAAGAAAAGGAAACCATTTCCTTCTCCGGACAAATCGCAACGCATATCCGACTTGATTATTCGAGAAATCAGAGAACCGAGTTCCGTTATCAGCCGGATACGGGGCTGTACATCCGATATCAAAACGGCATCGCTATGTCGGACGCCTCATCCAATACGCATTTAACCGCGCGCAATATCCTGATCCTGTATGCGGATTCAACCATTTCGGAAACCGAAGAAAGCGCTTCTCTTACCATAGATTGCAACGGAGGAAGCGGCATTTATGCCGCTGACGGCTCTTATATCCGGATTCTGTGGCAGAAAACGGGGGACAACCGCCTTGTTTTGACACGTACAAACGGCGAGCTGTTATCGCTTTACACGGGCGTTACACACATAGAGATGATGAAATCCTCGCTTAAAAATTCGGTCGCACTCGATTGCGAATAAAAACCGCTACTCCTTTTAGTCAAGCAAAAGGCGATACGGATCTCCGTATCGCCTTTTGCTTTATTCGTTATTAACCGTACACGGCGGCACCTTTTGCGCAAGCTGCGCAGGAAGCTCCTCATAACGAACGAAATGGAACGTAA
>JAZLAP010000181.1:0-2069 GCA_045613265.1 Eubacteriales bacterium
GAGCCGAACCTGTAAGCCTCGCGGCGACGAATTTTCGCGCTTTCCGCCGAATACCGTCTCGCAAGGTCTTACCTTGCTTCGTCGATCTTCGACAAAAATCATCAAAAATTCATTTGCCGAGAGGTGCCTTGCAGTTTCGGTTGGACAGAAATTTTCGTAGACGAAGAAAATTTACGAAGGAATATAGGATATTCCGAGCAAATTTCTCTGATGGATACGGAGATTTATGCCGACTGAAACCTTACGAGTTCGACTCTCTTCGGCTATAAGAAAACGCACCCGAATCTGCGCTTGAAGCATGCGATTGTCGCGCGGTTTTCGCTATGGCAAGGGGCTGTCGCATTTAGGCATAACCGCAAACAAACAGAGAGAGGTTTTGGAACCTCTCTCTGTTTGTTTGCAATTCGTGGTACGGGGAAAAAGGGAAATAAGGCAGAAAAACTATCGTTTTCCGGTTTTTATTGATTATTGTATGCTATCGCCGTTCTCGCTCTCTGACGCACTCCTGTACGTCGCCGTTCGCGGGAACGACGATTTCGCCTCTGAATCCGTTTGCCCCTTCTTCTATTCACTTACGTTCATTCAAGAATGTTCTTTTCGCGGATAAAATCGACGAGCGTTTCGGTCGCGTTCTCATGCTCCTCCACCGACGGATGTCCGCCGCCGCCGCTGCCGGCGGGCGTCATATGAAGTGCATACATGCCTGCCGCCTCACCGCCAAGCTGCTCCACAAGCTTGGGAATAAAGCCGTCGAGGCGTGAGGTTGCCATGCCGTGCAAAAAGATCATCGGAATGCTTGCGTCATAATATTCCTCGATCTGACTGACAAGGTCGATAAAGCCTTGCATCAGACAGTCGTAATCATCGGGATTGTCCGTGTTTATAGGATTTGACGGCGCATAAACGTCATTCGTACCGAGCGAGATCACGATCAGATCGGGCGTGCGCGTATACGCGTATTCGGCTTCGGTATCGCGGTAATAGGATGCCGCCGGGAAAAAGGCATCCATTGTAAAATCCATCCATCCGCGCGTAACGCCGATGCCCGAGCAGCCTGTGATCATGCAGTCGGCATCAAAGGTCTCTGCCGTCATGAAGGTATAGGTCTGCGTGCCGTCCTGACAGGGCGACTGTCCCGCATCGGGAGTGCCGCCGGGAACGAGGTTGCCGTAGCCGGTCGTCAGGCTGTCGCCGACGTATTCGATATAGTATTTGCGCTCGGCGGGTGCTTTCTCGAATCTGCCGTGAAATTCAATAGCGTCAAGCGTTGACAGCGACATCTGCGCCTCATTTTGTGAAAGAATACGGATCTCGTGGATCTCGTCGTCGTCGTTTTCCGCAATGACGGCGGTGCTTTCGCCGGTCTCAAAGCAGAATCGGGTGTCGATCCGCTCGCCGTCCATATAGACCGTGTAATAGCTGTTGCGATCCGAGGTCACGGTCAGCGAAAGCTCACCGTTAAAGCGGAGTCGGAATTCGATGCCGTCGGCAACGTTGTCGCAAACGAGAGAATCGCCGTCAAAATAAGAGCGACCGAGAATGCGGATATGCTCCTCCGCCGCCTTCAGTGTCATCGTTACGTCATCCATTGTAAGCTCCTCCGTTTTGCCCTCGCTTTGACTTTCGCTCTCGCGTTCGCTTTGACTCTCCGAAGACGCGGCAGGCGTACAGGCAAAGAGCATGGGAAGCAACGACAGAGCAAGAATCAGCGCCGTTATACTTTTTTTCATAGTAGTTTCTCCGTTTTCTTTGTTTTCATACGCGAGGATGGTTTCATCATATCATAAAAAATACGCATTGTCAATTACTTTGTCAATACTTTTTTGAAGAAAAGGGACAAAAGAAGGATCTTTCGAAAACGCCGCGGATATCGCATAAATTTGACACGGTTGGCAAAGAATAATCGGGAAACGGCGCATACGCCATAAAAAGGAGAAAAGAATGAAAAAAAGGAAAACGATTCCCGCGCTTCTCATCCTCGCACTCTCGCTCTCTCTCTTGCTTTTTCCGCTTTATACCTATGCCGAAGACCGTGTAGAGACCGCAGTAAAGTCGGAGGCCAAGCGGTC
>JAZLAP010000182.1:0-5422 GCA_045613265.1 Eubacteriales bacterium
GGTGACGAAGGATTATTTGCCCATTGCGTTGCGAGTTTTCTCCGGTGGGGGGCTTTGAAGGAATGTGAGGCTGCAAGGCAGTATGAGACGGCGGTTTTTCGTTTGCGTAGCGGTTGGTTACCGCAATCCGTACGCTGTGAGAGCGGAGAGAAGCGTTTTTTCTTCGGAGTAGGGCAGAACACGGTTGCCGATCCTCTGACCGCTTGTTGCCCCCTTGCCGCAAAGGGCAATCGTTTCGCCGTCCTGCGACTGGAGTACTGCGGTGAAGATTGCTTCTTCGCGGTCGGGGATTATCGCTACAGGGAAGTGTCCCATCGCAGAACGGATCTCCGCGGCGATGGCTTCGGGACTCTCCATCCCCGGATCCTCGGCGGTCAGGATTGCACGGTCTGCATACTGCGCCACCGCCCGTCCAAGCTCGGCGCGTCTGGCGCGGCTGCGCTCGCCGATCGCACCGCATACGACGGTAAGGCGCGTGGGCGCATCATCCCGCAGACCGGTGAGCAGTGCCGTCATGCTCTGCCCGTTGTGTGCATAGTCGATAACAAAGCGGCGGTTTCCCTTTGCCTCGTATATTGCCATATGCCCCGGTATTTCGGTTTTTGCTAATATCTTAGCGACTTCTGCGATCCGAAGCAGCGGCGTTTTTTTCTCTTTGCACAGTACGTGGAAGGCAGTGACGGCGAGCAGAGCGTTCATCGCGTTGAAGACACCGCGTGCGGCAAGCGAAACGGGATAGCATTCGCCGTCGAAGCGAAGGAGAAAGTCGCCTTCACTGATACCCCCGTCGGAAAGAACGCCCGACACTGCGTTCTCCGTCCCAAAGCCGACGGGGTAGCGGACGGCGTCCACACCCGACAAGAGCGAAGAAAGGTGAGGTGCGTCCTTCGGATACACGACCGATTCGGCGCGGTAATAGAGCAGAAGCTCGCGCTTGGCGGCGATATAGGCAGAAAGACTCTTATGTTCTCCCGTACCCACGTGATCGTAGCCAAGTCCCGTCAGGATGACAATCGGAAAGGAGAGACCGCGCACACGTCCGACTGCCAGAGATTGCGACGAAATTTCAATTACAACGTGCGTTACGCCGGTCTCGCGCATTTCGGAGAGAATGCGCAAAAGCTCGAGGCTTTCGGGCGTTGTATTTTCGGTGACGATCGAATGTGCGTTGGCGGTGGCACCGAGCGAGCCGATATAGCCGCACCGGCATCCTGCCGCCGAAAGAAGTGCCGCGAGATACGCGGCGGTGGTGGTTTTGCCCTTCGTTCCCGTCACACCGATAAGTGTCAGCGCTTCTGCGGGATTACCGTAAAAGGCGGCGGCAATATCGGCGAGAGAAAGCCTTGCCGACGGTACGATGGCGACTGCCGCATCCTCGGGGATCGGGAGTGGCTCCTCGGCAACGAAGGCACGGCAGCCTTGTCTGTAGGCATTGGGCGCAAAATCACGGCGGTTCAGCCGTTCGCCCGGGATGCAGAAAAAGACCGAGCCGTCTCTCGCCGTGCGAGAATCTATGGTGAGATGGGTTATGGGGCTGTCGATGCGGTTGTAGGAAAGATAAGGCGTGTGCGACAAAAGCTCCGAAAAAAGCATTGTATTCTCCTTGCTTTTGACAGAAATGCAAACTATAGGTTACATATCTGTCCTGTTTTGCTATCGTTATGCTTTCCTGAAATGATCGTAATATACGAAACATACGAAAACGCGAACGACAATAGGGGTGTACCCTAAAGGACAGTTTTACCTATCGGCAGAAAAAACAGAAACCACAGATTGATTTTCTGCGGTTTTTGTGATATAATTAGGTATAACCTAAATCAACTTCTTTTTTACAACTTAATGGAGGAAAAATTGTGAAAACAATTGGAATATGCATCCTTATTCTTGGCGGTGTTTTACTAAGTATATCCGGTTTATATTTTGTTGCTTATTTGATATTTGAAAAATTACCACACAAAACAGAAAGGACTCTTGGCAAACTGTGCAATAGAAAATACAAAAAAGATGTCGCGATTTGGGCGGGTTTGGGAAAATACGATGGTCCTCCAAGAGTTGCTTTCACCATAAAGCATTTAACAAAATCGAAGTACCTATATAGTGTAAATAACAAGCTTTATCTTTGCGTTTTTGATTTTTGGAGAAAACCACACAAAGTACCAAATAGCTCTTGGGTAATTTATCTGAAATCATTTCCACGAATTTCATATTTAGACAATGATGAGAACTGCATCGGTGCTTTTGACTTTGCTGTTAAAGCAATTATCTTTTTTGTAATAGCAATATTTTCATTTTGTTTGGAATTTGCATTTTTTAGTCCGTAATATCACCATAAACTACATTGATTTTCTCGACAAGTCTCGGATCGCTGAAAAAATGGGAACGCAAATTAATAAAAGCCTCCCTTGTGTAAAGGGAGGTGGCACGCGTAGCGTGACGGAGGGATTGTAATGCAGAGAAAACATAATAAAGACATCGTTCCAACAGCCAAAATGCTGCGAAAGAATATGACCAGGGAAGAAAATCACCTTTGGTATGATTTTCTGCGTACCTATCCCGTTCGCTTTTCTCGCCAAAAGGTTCTCGGTAAGTATATAGCGGATTTTTACTGTGCAGAGGCAAAGCTTATCATCGAACTTGACGGCTCTGGACATTATACCGAAGAAGGAAAGCAATATGATGAGGAAAGAACGGCTTTTCTTCAAGAATACGGATTAACAGTTATCAGAATACCAAATACGGAAATACACAAAAACTTTCGAGGCGTCTGTGAATATATTGATCACCTCGTAGAACAATCCCTCAGTCAGCTTCGCTGACAGCTCCCTTTACACAAGGGAGCCTTTTTTATGTTCATCTATGCTTTGTCAATTTTCCTGACAAGCACTGCATTTGTGTCTACAAACGCAAAATACGGCATACCTCTTTCGAGATATACCGTATTCTTGCAAAACTGTCCTTTAGAGCGACGCTCTATTGCCGTTCGCGTTTTCACTATCTTTGATTCTCTCCCCAAGTGAAGGTTGTGGGCGTTCCTTCGGATTCCAATCCTCGGAAATTGTGCTGGCGCAGCACCTCATAGGTGGCGATGGCGACGGAGTTGGAAAGATTGAGACTGCGAAGGTGCGGTAGCATCGGTATGCGCACGGTCGTTTCGGGATTTTGTGCGAGAAGCGTTTCAGGCAGTCCCTTTGATTCGGCACCGAACATCAGGAATACGCGCGACGGATAGGCAATTTCGGTATAGGCGCGAGGGGCTTTGGTTGAAAAATAATAGATGGCGGCGTCGGGATTTTGTGCATAAAAATCCGCAAGGCTGTCGTAGATCGTCACGTCAAGCTTGTCCCAGTAATCAAGTCCGGCGCGCTTCATTTTTTTATCGTCGATCGCAAATCCCAGCGGGCGAATGAGGTGGAGGGCGGCACCGGTTGCTGCACAGGTACGCGCGACATTTCCGGTATTCTGGGGGATTTCGGGGTAGCAGAGAACGAGGTTCAGGTCTTTCATAGGGCAGTCCTTTTGTAAAAAAACGTTATTATGACACCATTATAGCAGAAAAGTATCGGCTGTCAACAGAAAATATGCAAAAAATTTATGGAATCGTTATATTTTTTTGGCATTACCTGTGGTAATTCGAAAAAAAGTATGCTATAATATAAGTTGTACTATATAAATTGCACTATCACAGAAACGGCAGAGCCGACAGAAAAAGACGATGTGGAGGTGCGCCAAAGGGCGCAGAATGAACATGGGACTTTTGCAGAAAATTTTCGGGACCTATTCCCAGAGACAAATAAAGAGGATCAAGCCTCTTGCCGAAAAGGTGGAGGCGCTTTCCGAGCGCTTCGCAAGTATGAGTGACGAGGAACTGCGCGGTATGACCGCCGTTTTGAAGGCGCGCCTGCAAAACGGCGAAACGCTTGACGATATTCTCCCCGAGGCGTTTGCCACGGTGCGCGAGGCTGACTTCCGCGTGCTTGGCAAGCGACCCTTCTACGTACAGGTGCTGGGCGGTATTCTTTTGCACCAGGGACGTATCGCAGAAATGAAGACGGGCGAGGGTAAAACGCTTGTTGCTACGCTGCCCGCGTATTTGAATGCCCTGACCGAGAAAGGCGTACACATTGTGACGGTCAACGACTATCTGGCGCGTTGCGGTGCCGACGAGATGGGGCGTGTGTACGGCTTCCTCGGTATGAAAACGGGTATCATCGTACACGGACAGACACCGCAGGAAAAGCGCGAGGCATACGCCGCCGATATCACCTACGGCACGAACAATGAGTTCGGCTTTGACTATCTGCGCGACAACATGGTGCTTTATAAGGAGCGTATGGTGCAGCGCGGACACAATTTTGCAATTGTGGACGAGGTTGACTCCATTCTGATCGACGAAGCGCGTACGCCGCTTATTATTTCGGGTGCCGGTGAGAAATCGACCGAGCTTTACGATCTTGCCGAGCGGTTCGTCCGTACTCTGAAAAAGTTCGTCATCAAGGAGCTGGATAACAAGGAATATTCGGACGACATTGAAGCCGATTACGTGGTTGAGGAAAAAACGAAGAGCGTTACGCTGACGAAGTACGGCATCAAAAAGGCGGAGGAGTTTTTCCATCTTGACAACCTTGCCGATGAGCAAAACGCCACGATTAATCATCATATTTCGCAGGCGATCCGCGCACACGGCATTATGAAGCGTGACGTGGACTACCTCATCAAGGAAGGCGAGATCATCATTATAGACTCGCACACGGGACGATTGATGCCGGGACGCCGTTACAACAACGGTCTTCACCAGGCGATTGAGGCGAAGGAGCACGTTGACGTGCAAAAGGAGTCGAAAACGCTTGCTACCGTCACCTTCCAGAATTATTTCCGTATGTATCGCAAGCTTTCGGGCATGACGGGTACGGCACTTACCGAGGATGCCGAATTTCGTGAGATCTACCGTCTTGACGTCGTTGAAGTGCCGACCAACAAGCCGATGATCCGTATCGACTGTAACGATGCCGTTTACCGTACCGTGCAGGGCAAATATCGCGCCATCGTGAAGCAGATCGTTGAGTGCCATAAGAAGGGACAGCCCGTTCTCGTTGGCACGGTTTCGGTCGAAAAGTCGGAGGCGCTTTCGCGCATTCTGAAGAAGGAAGGTGTTCCGCACACCGTCCTGAACGCTAAGTATCACGATAAGGAAGCCGAGATCGTTGCACAGGCAGGTAAAGAGGGTGCGGTCACGATCTCGACCAACATGGCAGGACGCGGTACCGATATTATGCTCGGCGGTAACCCCGAATTTCTGGCAAAGAATGAGATGCGCCGCCGCGGAATAGAGGAGGGCGTGATCGCCGCGGCTACGGGCACGTCGGAAACGTCCGATCCCGCGCTTCTGGAGGCGCGCGCCATCTTCCGTAAGCTTTACGATCAT
>JAZLAP010000183.1:0-7439 GCA_045613265.1 Eubacteriales bacterium
TGTTTCAATCGTTGGGAAAATACAGACGATTTCTGTGAAGGGTGGGCGTTATGTCGGTACGAAATGATATTTTCGGTAATGTAGAGATTTCCTTTCCGCGTATGCGGCAGCTTCGGATCACCAATCTGTTGATACGGAATCACGTGGAGTTTTATGGATGCGATACTGCCGAATTTGAATGTAAGGTATGCATACCGTATAGTGAATACAAGCGTGTCTCGCTTTTGCTTGCCAATGAAAAGGTCTCTTTTTCAAAGCCTCGCGGTTTTATTTTTACCGCAATGCAAAAGCTTCGTCCCGGCATTGCGGTCGGTGTCCCGATTATGTGTATTATATTGTTTTTTTCGATGATGTTTGTTTGGGACGTACGTGTTGCAGAGGGGTGCGGCATGGATGATGATACCGTCATTGCCGTTCTTCGTGAGAATGGATTCGGAGTCGGTAGTTTTATGCCGCGTACAGACGTGGATGCCGTTGAAAATGCGGTAATGACGGCGTCGGATGAGATCGGTTGGATCTCGATCAACGTACACGGCATGATCGCTTTGGTCGAGGTAATACCGACGAAGCAGACACCGGAGGTGATAGGAGAAGAGACACCGCAGAATCTTGTTGCCGCTACGGATGCGCTTTTGACTGAGATCGTAGTCGAAAACGGACGGTCTCTCGTCAAACGTGGGCAGGTCGTAAAAAAAGGAGATCTTCTCGTAAGCGGTGTGATCGCAGGTTCTGATAAAACACAGCTTGTGGCGGCGACAGGGAAAATTTATGGGCGGGTAGAGCGCAGCTTTTCTGTGGAAATTCCGCTAGAAATACAGGAGATAGACGAAATTCAAGCAAAAAATCGAAAATTTACAATAAATTTTTTCGGATATGACATAAATATTTATCGGAACACTGGAAATTTACCATCAAAGTATGATACAATATATGAGGTAGAGCAGATCTCTCTGCCGTGGGGACAGCCGTTGCCGATCTTTTTGAAAAAAGAGGTTGCCATTATTTCGGAGGAACGCACCCGCACTCTCTCTGAGAGTGAAGCGGTGCGATACGCTGCCGAGGAAATGCGGGCAGTGCTTGCTTTGGCACTTGCCGATGCAGATCTGATTTCAAAGAAAACGACAGGCAGCTTTTATGACGGTCGATACGTTTTGACCGTCGACACCGTGATCGTTACGGATATTGCAGAGGCGATCCCCATTTCCGTAGAAGATTAACTGTGAGGTATGTATGTCCGAAAGAATAGTTACGACCGATTCCGCAGAGATCACCTCTGCTGTTTTTGGCTCTTGCGATGCTTATGCGTCGCGCATCGAGGAACGTTTTGATGTGAAGCTTTCCAACCGTCGCTTTGATAGTAAAGGCGGCGGAGATGCCATCGTTGTCAGTGGCAATAATGCCGAAGGTGTCGGAAAGGCAGTTGCAGTGCTTGAATACCTGAAGCGGATGGCATTGAGCGGCGACACGCTTAGTGACCAAAGCGTGGATTACGTAATTTCCATGATCGGTGATGGAGAAGCGGAGGCTCTTTCGGCATTCGGCGGCGACGTGATCGCCGTAACGATGAAAGGAAAACCGATCAAGCCGAAAACGGTGGGGCAACGGCAGTATATCGATGCGATTCGCAAAAATACGGTGGTATTCGGTGTTGGCCCTGCAGGAACGGGCAAGACCTTTCTCGCCGTAGCAATGGCGGTCGAGGCATTACGCAACAAATCCGCAAGCCGTATTATTCTGACACGTCCTGCGGTGGAGGCGGGAGAGCGTCTCGGCTTTTTGCCGGGCGACCTGCAAAGTAAGATCGATCCGTATCTCCGTCCGCTTTACGATGCGCTTTATGAAATGCTTGGTCCTGAAAATTATGCGCGGCATTTAGAGCGTAATACCATTGAGATCGCACCGCTTGCTTATATGCGCGGAAGAACGCTTGATGATTCCTTTATTATTCTTGATGAAGCGCAGAATACGACAGTAGAGCAAATGAAGATGTTTTTGACGCGACTGGGATACAACTCAAAGGCAATAGTCACGGGAGATCCTTCTCAGACCGATCTGCCCGTCGGAAAGGAAAGCGGACTCAAAATAGCAACAAGGATACTGGATGGTGTGGACGATATTGCGATTCATCGCTTTACCGACCGTGACGTTGTGCGCCACCGCCTTGTTCGTCGTATTATTGCGGCATATGATAAATATGACAGAGAGCGCACCGAAAAAAGACAAACGGGTGTGCGGACAAGCTATCATGCATATAAATCAGACAACAGATAAGGAGTTTTCTTATGAAGCATAACCAAAAAGGTGAACCCAAAAAGCAAAATTTAATGATTTATTTTTCCGCAGAAGGCGATGTGTTGACGGGAGGCTATGAAACGCAGCTGCTCGTGCGACATGCAGTGGAGGCCGCACTCCGTTACGAGGGAGTCACGCGACATACAGAGATCTCATATACCTTCTGCGACGATGCGACCATTCGTACACTCAACCGCGAATATCGTAACAAGGATACGGCTACCGACGTTTTGTCATTTCCTTTGTTTGACAAAAACGAAATGACGGACGAAAGTTTGCTGCCGCTTGGCGATATCGTGGTGAATCTGGAGCGTGCAGGCGAGCAAGCTGCGGCACTCGGACATTCAATAGAGCGAGAGATTGCTTTTTTGACGGTACATTCGGTCTTGCATCTCCTTGGCTACGATCATGAATTGTCAAAGGAGGATGACGAGGATATGTGTCGCCGTCAGCGGGAGATCGTCGGAACGCTTGGGCTTGACGAAACCGAAGACGCATGGGAAGGGGATGAGAATGTATGACAAAAACTGCATTTTTGGCGATCGTTGGTCGCCCGAACGTAGGAAAATCCACATTACTTAACGCAATTCTCGGAGAAAAGGTTGCTATCGTGTCGAAACGACCGCAAACTACCCGAAACCGTATCACAGGCATTCACACCGTTGGTGAAACGCAGTATGTGTTCATGGATACGCCCGGCATGCACCGCCCTCGCACACGGCTCGGCGATTATATGGTAAAAACTGCGGGAAGTGTCATCGGAGATGCCGATGCCGCTATTCTTGTTGTTGAGCCGCGCGAGAGTGTTGGTGATATAGAGACGGAGATTATTGCGCAATTCAAAAATCGCAAAATGCCCGCCATTCTCTGTATCAACAAAATTGATGCGGTTTCTGCCGAAAATGTGGCAAAAACCATCAGCGCGTATGCCGAGGCGTATACTTTTGATGCCGTTGTTCCGATTTCGGCGAAGGGCAGGAAGGGAATCGAAACGGTTCTTTATGAGTGCGAACGTTATCTTACCGAAAGTGTTTGGTTTTTCCCCGATGATATTGTAACCGATCAGCCCGAACGGCAGATCGCCGCGGAAATTATCAGAGAAAAGCTTTTGCGCACGCTCAGTGACGAGATCCCACACGGCACAGCGGTCGTTATCGAAGAATTTAAGGAAGAGCCTAAGCTGTTGCGCATCCGCGCCGAAATATTCTGTGAGAGAGAGTCGCATAAGGGAATTATCATTGGCAAGCGCGGTGCAACGCTCAAAACCATTGCAACGCATGCACGCGAGGATATGGAACGCTTCTTTGATACAAAGGTCTTTCTCGATCTTTGGGTAAAGGTGAAAGAAAATTGGCGTAATAGCCAAGGGCTCCTCAATAACTTTGGCTACAACGGAAGCGACCTATGACACCGATTGAGGTTCGGGCGATTGTTATTCGCTCGGTGGATTACGGTGAAAACGACAAGCTGCTCACCTTGCTTACAGAGGAAAAAGGGTGCATTATGGCTTCGGTACGCGGCAGCCGTTCCTTGAAGGGTCGTTACCTTTCCTCGGTACAGCTCTTCTGTTATAGCCGTTTCGTTCTCGTTGCGCGCGGCGAACGCTATTACATTCGCGAGGCGGAGCTTGTGGACAATTTCTTCGCCATCGGTACGGATCTTGAGAAGACAGCACTGGCTGCTTATGTTTGTGAGGCGATCGGGTACGTTGCGGTAGAGGAGCCGGATGCCGAGCTGTTTCGGCTGACATTGAATACACTCTACGCAATTTCCAAGCGATTACATCCTCTGCCTAAGATTAAAGCGGCATTTGAGATGCGTGCGGCGGGTATATTGGGTTTTATGCCCGACGTGTCGGCATGTGCTGTGTGCAGAAAACGTGACGGTAATTTTGTGTTTGATATTATGAATGGTGCAATCCTTTGCGACGAATGTCAAAGACATGAGGCGGATATCCGAATGCCTGTCCCTGAGGAGGATTACCGCGAGGCACACATTGTTGCTTTGTTGAATGCGGGCGCAAAGAACGCTCTTATGTATGTTCTTTCCTGCCGCCTTGAACGTCTTTTGTCCTTTCGTCTTGACGAAGAAGAGCAACGGCTGTTTTCTATTGCCGCAGAAACTTATTTTTTAAATCAGATTGAGCGGAGCTTTCCTTCGCTTGAGTTTTACAAAAACCTGATACGAACGGGGGAGAACATCCCACGCTCATGATAGGAGATACCATGTATTTCAGCCAAAAAGCCTTATCGGTTCTCGCATTTGACCGCATTCGTGAAATGCTGTCAGAGCTTGCGACGACCGAAGGCGCAAGAAAAAAAGCCTTGACCTTGATGCCTACCGACGATTTTGAAGCGGTTGTGCGGATGCAAGCAGAGACCTCTGCGGCATGTCGCTTGGTCTCCAAAAAAGGATATCCGCCTTTCAGTGCGCCGGAATGTGTTGCCGATGCTGTAGAACGCGCCGAGAAGGGGGCTATGCTTTCCACACGGGAGCTTCTCGCAATTGCTACACTATTGCATTCGGCGCGCGCTCTTTTGGATTACATCGAAACCAATATCGGAGAAGAAACCTGTATTCACCCATTATTCAGACGTTTGATTCCCAATCGTGCGCTTGAAGAAAAAATCCGCAGAACGATCATCTCCGAAGATATGATTGCGGACGAAGCAAGTCCTGAACTTTCCGAAATCAGGAGAAAGATCAAGGCAGCTAACAATAAGATCAAGGATACCCTGCAAGCCTACGTCGGCGGTGCACGTTCATCTGTTCTGCAGGAAAACCTCGTTACGATGCGCGATGGTCGCTACGTTATTCCCGTAAAGGCAGAGCATCGGAACGAAATCAAAGGACTTGTACACGACACCTCTGCTTCAGGAGCAACCGTATTCGTTGAGCCGATGGGAGTTGTTGAGGCAAATAATGAATTGCGTCTGCTTTTTGCAAAGGAGCAGCGCGAAATTGAACGAATTCTGTTTCTTTTGTCGGCGGAGACCGCGGAATTTTCCGGATCTCTCCTTCTTGATTATCACAATATCACCGAGCTTGCCTTTATTTATGCTCGCGCCTCACTCGCCGATCAGATGCATGCCGTCGCTCCTGTCATTACGGGTGAACGTGTTATACTTTTGAAGCGTGCACGGCATCCGCTTCTTGATCGCAACACCGTTGTACCCGTTGATATTTCCATCGGCGACGGGTATGATACGCTGATTGTTACGGGACCCAACACGGGCGGTAAAACGGTTACTCTGAAAACGCTCGGTCTCTTTTTGCTTATGACGCAGGCAGGATTGCATATTCCGGCAGACGATGGCTCGCGTATGGGTGTTTTTTCTGAAGTGCTTGTGGATATTGGAGACGATCAGAGTATTGAGCAATCGTTATCTACCTTTTCGTCACACATGGTCACAATCGTGGATATTCTGTCACGTGTCACTGCGCGATCCTTGGTTTTGTTTGACGAGATCGGTGCGGGTACCGATCCTATTGAGGGGGCGGCGCTTGCCGTTTCGATTCTGGAAAAGGTGCGTACCTTCGGTTGCCTCGTTGCCGCTACAACGCACTATGCGGAGCTGAAGGCGTATGCCATCGAGACCGACGGTGTGCAGAATGCATCCTGTGAGTTTGACGTGGATACTCTGCGTCCTACTTATCGACTGATCATCGGCGCACCCGGAAAATCCAATGCTTTTTTGATATCCGAGAAGCTTGGACTCTCGGCGGATGTGATCGATGCCGCGAAGGGAATGGTTTCGGGCAACGATAAACGTTTTGAAAGCGTGATAGAGAAGCTCGAAGTCAGCCGCCGCGATATGGAACGCAATCGTGAGGAGGCTGAACGCCTGCGCGTTGAATACGAGGCGTACAAACGGGATGCTGAGAATGTTTTGCGACAAAAGACGGCTACTGCGCAAAAGGAAATCGAAAAAGACAGAGAAAAAGCGCGGCAGCTGCTTGTCAGTGCTCGCGCTACCAGCGATTTTGTTATCAAACAGCTGGATGAGATTCGAAAAAAGCAGGAAAGTCTGCGTTTCGCTGAGGAGCTTGCCAAGGCAAAATCCACAATCAGGGATCGTCTGCGCAAGCAGGAGGAAGAGGAGAGCGCAATCACGCTTGCCGACGTTTCTCTTGAGGATGATTACGTGCTGCCGCGACCGCTTCGTGTGGGAGATAAGGTATACGTTGTTCCATATGCGCAGGAGGGGATCGTTGAAGCGTTGCCCGATAAGAAAAATATCGTTTTGGTCAAAGCAGGTATCATGCGCGCCAAGGTTGCGCAAGATCAGCTTCGGCTCTTGATCGATAAAAAAGACACGAAGCCCAAGCCGACACCCGAAGCGCGGCTTCGCAAAACGGTTGTATCCTCCTTCAGTCCTGAGCTTGACGTTCGCGGTATGTACGGTGACGATGCATGGTTTATGGTGGACAAGTACCTTGACGATGCCGTTATTGCGGGGATCAATAGTGTACGGATCATCCACGGCAAGGGAACGGGAGCACTCAGAAAAGCTCTCACCACCTATTTAAAGGGGGATTCGCGTGTCCGCACCTTCCGTCTCGGTGTATACGGCGAGGGCGACAGCGGCGTTACGGTCGTAGAATTAAAGTAACGGCACCGTCCGTTCTCGGAAAGCGACGAAAACTACCTCGAATCGCTTGACAACGAAGAAGAAACCAGATTATACTTATACCAAAGAGCAATACGAAATCTTCGACTGGGCAAGGGAAGCAGGCGCAATAACGAAAAACGAGCTTGACGATCTTTATTCAAAGATAGAGGCAAGAAACAACATTGCGTACATTTAAGCAATCCTCTAAAGGCGAGGCTGTTATCGAGGTAAATAATGACTCGCACAAAACTCTTGGCGTAAATAATGTATTTGTTTTCGTTAAGGCTTGATAAGCGTAATGATAGAAAACCACGAAAAACATGTGTTGCGCCAATAAGGCGACAGCGCGTATTTTTCGTGGTTTTTGCATTTGATGCTATAGCCGAAGAGAGCCGAACCTGTAAGCCTCGCGGCGACGAATTTTTGCGCTTTCCGCCGAATACCGTCTCGCAAGGTCTTACCTTGCTTCGTCGATCTTCGACAAAAATCATCAAAAATTCATTTGCCGAGAGGTGCCTTGCAGTTTCGGTCGGA
>JAZLAP010000184.1:0-1848 GCA_045613265.1 Eubacteriales bacterium
ATCCCGACGGTCACCGCGAGCCTGTAAAAAAGCAATAATGGCGTATACCTACATTGTACGATGCAGCGACGGTACACTGTATACGGGCATTGCACAGAGCATTTCGGAACGCTTGCGTGACCATGTACTGAAAACGCGTTCCTGCGCAAAATATACCCGTAGTCACGCCGTTGTTTCGCTTGAAATGCTCTTCAAAACCCAAAACTATGCCGATGCGGCAAAACTGGAATACCGATTGAAGCATCTCAAAAAAGCCGAGAAGGAAGCGTGGATATTGTCGTCTGACCGTACCGTAGAGGATGTGTTTCCTGAGCTTTCGGAAATTCTGTACGAACGACTCGTGCCGCTTCCGATCACCGAATATTTGAAGGAGAAATCTGCAAAAACAAACGATTAAATCAGGGCAGAATGAGAAGAGAATGACATTGACCGAAAAAGCCTACGCGAAGATCAATCTGGATCTGCACGTAACCGGCATTCGTAAAGACGGCTTTCATGAGCTATCGAGCGCGATGGCAACGGTTTCGCTTGCCGACTGCCTTACGATGACGGTTCTCGATGAAAATCACCCCTCGGTTTCTCTTTCGTGTGGAAAAAGCTTGCCAACCGACGATCGCAACCTTGCATACCGCGCTGCGCGATTGTTTATGGAAAGGTCAGGGATTGCTGCCGCGCTTTCTTTAACACTTGAAAAGCATATACCTGTTGCCGCAGGGCTTGCGGGCGGCAGCAGTGATGCGGCTGCGGTGCTTCGCCTTTGTGACCGCGCGTTTCCCGGCGCTTTTTCCCGCGAAGGGCTATTTGAGCTCGCCGCAAGCATTGGCTCAGATGTTGCCTTTTGCCTTCGCGGTGGCGTTGCACGCTGTACGGGGCGGGGGGAACGTCTTTCACCGATCCCGATTCCCGAAAAAACACCGCTTTACGCCGTTTTGGTGAAGGGAAACGAGGCTGTCTCCACTCCCGAAGCCTTTCGTCGCGTTGACGCGTTGTACGACTGCTTTTCCGGCAGAGTGAAGCTTCCGCCGCACGATGCCGCTCGTTTCGATGCGGCGTTAAGGAGCGGTGATACGGAAACGGTGGCGCATCTGTCCTACAATATGTTTGAGGATGCGATTTTTCCGATCTGTCCCGAGGCGAGGCGTTATCGCGAGCAGCTTGCCGCAAACGGTTCGGTTTTTGCCCGTATGAGTGGTAGTGGGCCGACTGTATATGGAGTTTTTGATAATAAAAGCAAGGCAGAAGATGCGAAAACGTTGTTCGGCGATATCGCAGTTGTTGCGCGCATACATACAACACCGTTGTTTTGAAATAAGGATCTCCCCACAAAGCAATGCGGGGAGATCCTTAATCTTTTTATCATCAACCTTCCGTGTCATCATCAACCTTCAGTGTCACGCGGGATAGGGGATTTTTGCCCATCGCTGTTTCCATGCCCTTGTCGGAGACATGGGTGTAGATTTGCGTCGTATTCAGCTGCTCGTGTCCGAGGATGTCCTTCAGAACACGAACGTCCACCTCGCCGCTCTGATACATGAGCGTTGCGGCAGTATGACGGAGCTTATGCACCGAAAAGCCGCGCCCCGAAAGTCCTGCGCGCTCTAAATATTTATACACGATGTGTTGCACGGTCTTGACGCTGATGCGGTTGCCGCGGCCGCTGATAAAGAGTGCCGTGGTTGAAATTCCCTCAAGTTTTTGCTTTTGTCGCTCGCAAATATAGTCGATCAGAGCATTCTTGCAGGCATCATTCAAATAAACGACACGCTCCTTATGTCCCTTACCGATCACGCTGAGAGATGTGAGCCCCGGACGGATATCCGTCAGATTGATCGAGACAAGCTCGGAGAC
>JAZLAP010000185.1:0-2362 GCA_045613265.1 Eubacteriales bacterium
TACGAAGCGGCCTCCCTGGGTGGAGCGGGGCCCCCGTTTCGGTTGTTCTGTTTATACCTTTTTTCCGCTTCGGTTTTTGCGTATGCTGTTTCCAACGGCACGGCGGTATTCGCTCGGCGTTTGACCGTAATGCTTCTTAAAGGCACGGCAAAAGTAGTGCGCATCGCGGAAGCCCACCGCTTCGGAAATCCGCTCGACCGTTTCGGCACTGTTGCGGAGCATAAGCGCCGCCTTTTCGAGCCGTATGGAAATGCGATATTCGTGCGGTGTCATGCCGTAGGAGGCACGAAAAATTTCAACGATCGTCGTCACCGAGCATTTGAAGCGTGCCGCGATCTGTTTGTTGTCTACGTCGTCCTCGGGGGAGTTGTTGATAAAATGACGCAGAGCATGCGCCCAGGGATGCGCCATGCGATAGGAGAGCTTGTAGTGTGCGGCGGTGAAATGCTGGATCATCTCCAGCAAGAGTAATGTGAACTGATCGGTCATGGTCGTGTAACGCACGTGTCGCTCCTTCATGACAGTGATGATCTTATCAAAGAAGGGAGCAACCGAGAACGCATTTTCAATGTGCGCGCAGGTTGGCATTCTCCATGTCTTCAGGATCTCCTCGTAAAAACTACCCTGAAAGCTCACACGGGTGAATTCCCACGGCTGGTTGACGAGTGGAAAAAGATCGAAGGACTGCCCGATCGACACAAATACCGCATCACCCGCCCCGGGGTGAAAGACCTCGTTATCGACGCGGAAATACCCCTTGCCGCCCGTTTTGAAATAGAAAAGCGTGTAGCTTTCCGCCTCGCTGTCGGTATAGCGGTAGGCAGGTGCGGAAATGACGGTGTCGGCATCAAAACGCAGATTTGCTGTTTCAAGGAGCTTACGTGTCGTCTCTTGCGCTCCAAGCTCTCCGTAATAATTATTAATGATGCTACCGACCTTGTTTTCGCTTATCATGCGCTCACCATCCTTTTTTACAGTATAGCGTATAATTTGGAAAAAAGCAATGGATTTTTCAAAAAGATGTGAAAAATCTTTCGCAAAACGTGAAAAATTTTTGAAAAAGTCCACTTTTTCGGTGAAAACGATTCTTTTCTTTCCGCTGGTTTGTGTTATAATGAACTTGTAAAATCCTCGTAAAAGCTTCGTTTGCGAATCAAAACAGAAGGAGAGTGTTCTTGTGAAAAAAATTTTACTGTTAGCGATGACTTTGCTTTTGCTATGTGTTACGCTTATTTTTCCGTCCTGTGCGGCGGATCCTACGTTCGGCGAGACCGATACCGCAATCGCAGAGTCCATCCTTTCATATGCGGGTGTTTCGGCACGCATCAAGGGGGACGGGTACGGCATCCGCTCGGTCTGGAGCGTGAATAAGGCGAATATTGCCGCGCTCGAAGCAAAGGGCTATACCGTTACCGTCGGTGCGATCATGGGTATTTCCGAGGTCTCGGGAAACGTGATCAACGCGACGTCGGATAGCTTGACCGTCATCCCGAAGGACTACCTTGGCGTGGTGACCGAAAACAGTAACGCCGCGGCTCTCGTCGTCTATGCGACGGGCGGTGCATCGTATGCGTCCGACCTGTGGCTGACGCATAACGCATCGAGCGGTAGCTTTGCCTACACGACGACCTTCAAGAACAGAACGGCGGCAAAGGCGTACTTTGAGATGAAGCTGGTTTACCGCGGCTACGTCATCCTTGCAAAGGACGGAAACGCGGAAATCTTCTATACCGACGCCGTTCCGACAGACGAGGAACTTTCGGAGCAGATCTCGCTTTTGGCTCTTTCTTCCTATTTCATGAATGATTATGACGGTGTGAATGCCGCCCTTTACAAGACGGCAGACAAGATCTGCGAGGTCGTTGCCATGTGCGGTAACGTCTATTCGATGGCAAACGGCACGTGTACGGATAGCGCGATGCTCCTTTCGGACGGCAGATCGGTTCTGCTCGGCTCGGCAACCGCAAATAAATGTACCGTTACCGTTGACGTTATCCGCTCGGGCTTCTACTGCATCGAGGGGCTTGTCAATTACAATGCAGGCTACGTGGACTCCATATATTGTAACAACAGTACGGTGAAAATTACGACGTCGGGCAGACTTGGCACGAACAGCACCGCGGCAAAGGCACTTAACGATACCGCCGAGGAGGTCACTGCCGTGACTGCGACGGCTTTCGTTCCGTTCGCGTACACCTATCTTTACGAGGGTAAGAACACCCTTGCGTTCTATGCAAGCCGCTACGTTGCCGTCAGCGACTTCTCGGTCACGCTCGTATCGCCCGTTGATACGGAGCGTGGAGACGTTGTTATAGACGCGCGTGACTGCACTTCCTACTTGATCAATAACACGAGCACGGCG
>JAZLAP010000186.1:0-13328 GCA_045613265.1 Eubacteriales bacterium
AAAATACCCCTTCCCGACAGATAAAATCGAACGGCGGTCAGGCGAACGCCGTCGCCAAACTCACATTCGGTGCTTAGCGTTCCCTCGGGAAGTGCGAAGCGCTCGGAAACCGCCTTCGTGATTCCGTCCGTGACGGCTGCACGCGCTTCCTCGGTAAAGTAGCCTTCGTCGTGCCCGTATTCGGGAAGGGTAATGTCGAAGAGCGAATCCGGCTCGCCGTCAAGTGCGCCCGATACCATGGGGGATATGAGAAGAGCGAGAAGCGAAAAGGAGAGGACAAGGTAGACCGCGCGCCGCGTTTCTTCGTTTTTTGGAGCAATTGCCGATAGAATCGCATAGATCCCCGTAGCGGCGACCAGCGCCGCAACATACGCACTCACAGTGCGATCACCGCGCATTTCAAAAAGGCGGTGATGAGAAACAAAAGAGAGAGAGAGGAGAGCGTAAGCGTGGCGAGAAGAATATCCAGCACCGAAGCGAAATCCGAAAGCAGGCGCTTCGCATTCCCGCTCCCGACGACGGCGGCAACGTCGCCGGAAAGCGAGAACAAAAGCCGCAGAATATACAGATGCAGAAGCGGCGGCAGAAGGATCACGAACACCGATGCAGTCGCCGCGCCGCCAACGAAGGAGCGGAAGTAGGCGACCGAGGAAAGCAGCGTTCCGAGTGCGCCCGAGACCGTACCCCCGACAACGGGGATCATGTTGCCGATGGCAAGCTTCATCGAGCGGAGAGACAGGGTATCGGCGGCAGACGAAAAGAGCGTTTGCGTGCCGAGCAGAAAGCCGAACAAAAGCGTCAGGAAGGAGACGATCGACAGATAGGTTTTCTTAAGCGTTGCGGCAAAGCCGGATAGATCGACGCCGCCCATGCCGCAAAGCAGGGTAAAAACGAGAAAGGTACGCACGAGCGGCGACAGCAGGCGGTCGGACAAAAAAGTAAGTGCGGCAAGGAAGACCGAAAAGCTGCCGCCCGATGCGGTTGCCGCCGCCGCATTGCTGCCTGCAAGCAGAAGCGGCAGAAACACGGCGGTCGCGCCCTCGGCAAGCTGTGAAATATCCGACAAAACGGCAAGCGACATGGAAAGACAGTTCTCTGCCGTTTCAAGCAGAAAAAGCGAGAGCGTCAAGCGAAAGATCAGGGAGATTGCTTCCTTTGCGCGCCCCGTGAGCCGCTCGGCAACCGCATACAGAAGGATCACGCCGACAAGACGGAAAAAGATGCCGCCGATCGCATCCTTTTCGTCCGACAGTGCTGAAAACAACTGCGAAAGATAGAATTTGATGCCGTACAGCTCCTCAGAAACGCCGCCCTCGGTGTCGTCAAGGCTGTCCTTTACCGCGCTCGGAAGCCGATCCACGAAGCGGTCGACCGCGTCCTCGGGCGCTTCGGCAGAGGCAGTCACTGCAAGCCGAGGCGAGCATAGCAAGAGAAAGAAAAGAAGGAGAAAAAGGATTCGTTTGCGCTGCTTCATCCGAGATACCTCAGAGCGACCGAAAGCAGCTCGGAAAAGAACGGCATGGCAGCGGCAACAATGGCAATGTGCCCCACGGCTTCCATACGCTGTGCGATCCCGCTTTCGCCAAGGTCGCGGATAACGCCTGCACCGATGTCGGTCACGTAGCCGAGACCGATCGCCTTGACACTTGCCGTGACCGGTGCAGTCAAGCCGTATTGATCGGCAAGCGAAAGGAGTGGCGTGAGAATACCGGAAAGCTCGTTTATCAGGAAAAACAGGACGAGAATACCCGTGCATACCGGCACGAAGCGGGCGATGCTCGCGTGCGTTTCGCGCAAGAGAAGCGTAAGAAAGGCTCCCGTCAGCGACACGCCGATCACGGTAAGCAGCGTCATAGCAGAAACAGGCTCCGCACCTGTTCAATAAGCGAGCCGATCTCACCGAGCAGAAGCAAAAGAATCAAGAGGATCCCCGCGAGCGACACGAACGTACCGTGATCCTCCTTCCCCGATTTGGATAATACCTGACACAGCAACGAAACGAGCATACCGATGCCTGCCACCTTTAGCAGCAATCCTACGTCCATTTGACGTCTCCTTTTTCTCTCCGTTTTTTGAGATACGGTGCAACGACCGCTAAAAAGCGAGAATGACACGAAAGATATTACAAAGATATTATATAAACAGAATCAACAGGATCAAGGCAAGCGAAAGTGCAGTGACACGGTATAGCCGTTTTTGCTTCGGAAGCTCTGCTTTTCTCTTTTCGACCGATGCGCAAAGCCGATCCCGCGCATGACAAAGGCGCGTAAGCTCCTCGTCCGCCGTACCGCTTCCCAAAACGGCAAAGAGATGCTCGACCGTATCCCTTTCGTCGCGCGTCAGATGCCGTCCGCGATAGACGGGCGGCAGTCCCGTGCGGAGAAAGGCGCGCGCCTCGTCCATGAAGCCAAGCTCCTCCGGAATGCCGTCCCGCTCCTTGAAAATTTCCGAAAGCGGGGTACGATAGCATCGGATTTCGCTTTCAATGCGCGCTACAAGGAGATAAAAGGCGTTTGCTTCCGCGCAACCGCGCTCAGCCTCCTTCGTTTTGATATGCGCGATCAAGGCAATGGCAATCGCGGCACAGATCAGTCCTGCGTACGTCACAGCGTAACGGCGGCGGTTTCGTAAACGCGCTCAACGACCTGTCCCTCTTCTGTGCGCGTAAGACCGACGAGATAAGGAAAAACCCCGCTTTCCAATAAAGCACGCATAGAGGGACGGACAAACAGCTCATGCGCTTCGGCCGCATGCGCCGATGCGATCATGGGAACACCGAGCAAAGCCACCGAAAGAAGGGCGCGGCATTCGGCATCGCTGCCGATCTCGTCAGCGATCATAAGCTCGGGCGACAGGGTGCGCGCGGCAAGCAAAAGGCCGTCCGCCTTCGGATAACCGCGCAAAAGATCAAGCTGCGCATCTGCGAGAGAAGCAAGCGGTGCAAATTCCTCACGCTCGTCGATCACGACAACACGAAACGCATCCTTGCCGCACGAAAGTGCTTTTGCAAGATAACGGAGTGCTGTGGTTTTTCCGATACCGGGCGGCGAAAAGATCAGGATGCCCTTATGATGAAGGCGAAACAAACGCTCGGTCAGAACAGCGGCATCGGTCACTGCATGCGGCACGCGGATGACAATGCTGTCAATATCCGCGACCGAAAGAATGCGACCGTTTTCACATACGGCGCGTCCGACCGCGCCTGCGCGGAAGCCGTGTGGGAGCGGAAGATAGCCGTGGCTGATCGCCCCCGCAACGGCGTAGACCGAGCCGCCGGCAAGCGAGCGGAAGGCGCATCGCAGCTCCTCGGATGTGAGGCAGACCGAAAGCAGAATGTTTCTTCCGCCGACGGTCAGACTTGAGGCGCGTGCACGACGAAGCCGCAGCTCCTGAAGATGCGGAAAACCAATACCATGCTTTTGTATTGCCGCATGTACGGCGGAGGAAAATCTTTCGGGGAGCAGCGCAAGGATTGCGAAAAGCGCCTGCACTTCGGGCGAAGCCTGCACGGCGATGCTCTGTGTCTTCGACATGGTATACACTTCCTTTCAAAGGAGACGTCCGTTCTTTGTTTTCGCGGTACTTATGCTTAAAAAAACGGCGGTACAGAAAAAAACAAAGCCGAAAAAGCAAAAAAATGATGCAAAAACAAAACAAAATACAATTTTTATGCAAAATGACGAAATTTTTCACAAAAATTCCTGAAAGCGGCAATAATCCCAAAAAACATCTTGCAAAACAGCCGTATTCGCAAGGTCAAACCATCCATTTTCAGGAAGGACAAAGCTTCCGAATCCCATGCATTTCGGTCGTGTTTTACATCAAAATGTGTTCCGATAACACCGCGTAAAAACAAGGATATTTGGATTTTTTTGGAATGAAAATTGCGGATGAAAGGTATTTAGCCTATGCATAAAAACTATTTTTTGAATAATTATACGCTGTGAACGACTCAATATGTATAAAAAACGCCGTAGTTTTGGATGCCGGCAAAAGAAAAAAGTGGAAAAAACACATGCCGTTTCACAAAATAATTTTCCAATATAAGCCTAAAAACGGCACTTTTACGGCATTTTTTGTGAACAAATCGAACAGACGTTGCGCAAAAAAGGAAGTTAAACCCATGAAAAATTCGCACTTTTGGTTTTGTTCTTCCTTCTTTTTACATTTTTATGGAATAATTTGGGGTAAAAAAAGCGAATATCGGAATATTTTCAAAAAAATCGTCGAAAAATTTACACGCCTTCTTGACAAGCAAAATACGTTGTGCTATAATTTTGTTTAGTCAAAATGTACAAATAAAAAATGAGGTGAGAGGATATGGCAAGAGAACTTGGTGCAATTCGCCGAATCGATGAGTTAGGGCGTATTGTCATCCCGAAGGGAATGCGTAAGGTCTTAGGGTTGAATAGCAACGACGAAGTTGATATCAGCATGGAAGACGGTTGCATTTTCATTAAGAAAAAGGATGCAGCATGCTTGATCTGCGGTGCGAAGGGAGAGCTTATCCCCTTCCGCGGCAAAACGGTTTGTAAGACCTGCACCGAAGAAATCAAAACCCTTTTCTGATCCCTGTACCATTGTATGGTGCGCGGTCGGAAAATATGACCAAGGAACCGTAAATGACAAAACCTAAGGAAGAAACGGCAACACAAGTCGCAAGCGTTGTGGGCTTTCCTTGCCGTTCCTGCGGAAATCAGATGCGTTTCGCTCCCGAGAACGGTTCGCTCTTTTGTGATTACTGCAAAAAGTGTGAACCGTTGCCCGAGGAGACCGTACTTGCGGCAGAGTATGAATATTTCCCCGAAACCGACAAGTTTACCGCTTCCGCAGAACAGGATAAAAAGCTGAGAAGCTTTTCCTGTCCGAGCTGTAGTGCCGAAACTCTGATTTCCATCAACGCCGTGACTGCTGACTGTCCCTTTTGCGGAGGACATTTCGTCACGGTGCCCGATATTGATGAATCCTTTATAACTCCCGAGACGATGACACCGTTCACGGTCTCGGAACAAGCGGCGCGTGATGCCTTCCGTCAGTGGGCAAAGAGACGCGTCTTTTCGCCGTTTGGCTTTCATAAGGAAGCAAAAACGACGCCAATGAGTGGAATCTATCTGCCTGCCTTCACCTTTGACACCGAGACCGAGACCGAATACCGAGGCTTTGGTGGAAGGCGTCGCACCGTGACCTATCGCACGCGTGAAAACGGAAAAACAGTCACACGGACGCGCACCGTGACCGATTGGTACCCGATCGCGGGACGCGAGAGCCGCTACCTTGACGACATTCTGATCCCCGCCTCAAGGAAGGTCGACCGCGCCATGTTCGGGAAAATCGCTCCCTTCAGCACGAAGACACTGCATCCGTACCGCCATGCGTATCTCGCCGGCTTCTTCTGCGAGCGTTACGACATGGGCCCCAGCGATCTTTTCCCCGAGGTGAAGCGTTCGGCAGAGGAGGATATGGAGCAATACATCCGTTCGTCGTGCGGCTACGACACCTACCGCGGGATGCATTACCGTCACCGTTTCGCTCACGTAAAATTCAAGCACATTCTGCTTCCCGTTTGGTTCGCTTCGTATACCTACCGTAAAAAGAAGTATTATTTTCTCGTAAACGGCGAGACCGAAAAGGTCGCGGGACAGGCGCCCCTCTCTCCCCTGAAGGTTGCGCTTGCCGCACTTGGAGGCGTACTTGCCGTCGCGCTTCTCGCCCTCGGCATTCTTGCATTGATGGGCGGATTCTGACAAGCGACACAAGCACAAAATGCTTTTCAAAACGCAAAATCCCCGAATATGCAAACGCGGTTTTACATATTGGGGGATTTTTGGTGACAGAACACGAAGAAAGCAGCGTATAGCCGTCGTATAGCCGTCGTATAGCCGTCGGATACCCGTCGGATACACCGTCATGCGTCTTGCCCGCCGCTTTTCCTATATTTTACGCTTTTATAAATTCTTCTGCCTACGAATTGACAATTTCGGTTGCATATGCTACAATAGTATACGTTATAATATTGCGAGGTAGTATTGCGCGACGCCTGCATGCGTGAGGAGGCTCGTGCGCTTTGCAATGGGATGGGGGGATTCCTATGAAAAAAATTGAAAAAAAGCCGCCTGAGGTACGGTATGCACCGTCTCCCGAGCATGGTCTTACCGAAAGCGAGGTCAAAACGCGGCTTTCCGAAGGACAGGTGAACCAAATCCCCGACACGACGGCAAAAAGCTACGGAAGCATCTTCAGGGAAAACATCTGCACCTTCTTCAACCTGATATGGGCAATCATTTTTACCGTGAATCTGGTCGTGATGCTGGTGCGCCCCGACCTCTTCAAGCTCGGCAATCTTTTCTTTATTCTGGTGATCGTCGCCAACACGGGGCTTGCCATCATTCAGGAGATCCGCGCCAAGATCCAGCTGGAGCGGCTGACGATGGTAACGGCACCGCGCATTACCGTTGTGCGTGACGGCGTTGAGAGCGAGCTTCTTTCCGAGGAAATCCTGCTTGATGACGTTCTTGTGCTGACCGTGGGAAATCAGATCCCCGCCGACTGTATCCTGCTCGACGGCAAGGTTGAGATGAATGAGAGTCTCTTAACGGGAGAGTCTGACGGTGTCAAAAAGGAAGCGGGAGACACACTGTACGCGGGCAGCTTTATCATTGCGGGCGGATGCCGCGCAAGAGTCGATAAGGTTGGCTCGGACAGCTATATCCAGACGATTGCGGGCGCGGCAAAGGCGTTCAAAACGCCGTCGTCGGATCTTTTCCGCGACATCACCCGTTTCATCCGCGTGATCGGCATCTGCATCATTCCCTTTGCGCTCATTATGTTTTTCAGCAACTACCGTGCGCTCGGCGACGTTGCGCGCGCGCTCCTTGCAACGGCGGGCTCGATACAGGGCATGATCCCTGCGGGCATGTTTCTTCTGATCACCGTTGCGCTGTCGGTCGGCGTGATCAAGCTTTCGGTGCGTAACAAAACGCAGGTGAAGGACATTTACAGTGTCGAAATGCTGGCGCGCACGAACATGCTCTGCCTTGACAAAACGGGCACGATCACCGACGGCACGATGCGTGTCGTTTCGGATCGCCCCCTGCTCGACAACTTTGACATTCCGCGCGCCGTATACGGGATCATGCACGCGCAGAACGCGCAGAATTTCACGTCGGACGCGCTTCTCAGGCATTACGCGCTTGACTGCGCTCCCACGCCTGTCTACAATATTCCTTTTTCGTCGAAGCGAAAATTCACCGCAACCTCGTTTGACGACGGAAGGACCTACGCGATCGGCGCACCCGAATTTCTGAACGTAGGAAAACTCCCCGAGGATCTCGCGGAAGAGATCGCAGGCTACGCGGACGACGGACAACGCGTTTTACTGCTTGCGGTTGCGGACGGCGTTCTGACCGAGGACCTGCTTCCGCCGATGACACCCGCCGCCCTGATCGTGCTTGCCGACCACATTCGTCCCGAGGCACCCGATACCATCCGCTGGTTTCGTGAAAACAACGTATGCGTTAAGATCATATCGGGCGACAACCCCGTTACGGTTGCGGGCATTGCAAGACGCGTCGGCGTTGAGAATGCCGATATGTGCATTTCGCTTGACGGCATGAGCGACGAGGAGGTCGCCGCGATCGCTGACAAATACACCGTATTCGGACGTGTTTCGCCCGAACAGAAGCATATACTGGTGATCACCTTGAAGTCGCTCGGCTATACGGTCGCCATGACGGGAGACGGCGTGAACGATACGCTTGCTCTGAAGGAGTCCGACTGCTCGATCGCCATGATGGACGGCAGTGACGTTGCCCGCAACCTGAGCAAGATCGTCCTCATGGACAACAACTTCAAAAGTCTGCCCGGTGTCGTGCGTGAGGGACGGCAGGTCGTGAACAACGTGCAGCGCGCATCCTCCCTGTTTTTAATGAAAACCTTTTCGATCATCACGCTGTCGATCCTTTGCGTTCTGTGCGGCATTCCGTACTTCTTCGAAACGGGCAACCTGACGATGCTTGAGGTGCTCGTGACGGGACTTCCCTCGGTGGTGCTGGCGCTTGAGCCGAGCAGCCGTCTGATCGAGGGTAGCTTCTTGCGTGAGGTGTTGCGCAAATGCGTGCCCGATGCACTCCTGATGATTCTCTCCACCGGCTCGGTTGTCGTCTTGCATCACGCCTTTTCCATGTTTCCCGACGTAGCGGGCGTGTATTCTCCCGAATATACGTCAATGCTGACGCTGGCGCTTACGCTTGCCGGTTTTATCAACCTCGTCTTCCTTTGCTTCCCCCTGACGAAGGTGCGCTTTGCGACTGCCGCCCTTTCGCTTGTCGGTCTCGTCGTGTGTGCGGTGCTGCTCGGTGCGAACTTCGGCGTTGCGGTCATCACCTCTACGATGTGGATGATCCTCGGCGTTCTGTTCGTTTGCCCCGTGCCGCTTCACGTGCTTCTGTCGTTTTTGTGGAAGAAGCTTTCCGCTCGCTTTGCGGAGAAGAAAAAAAGGAAGGCCGCTTAACCGTTTTGCTTAACCGTTTGAAGAAAGGATCGCCGCCGTGTTTGGATACGTAAGACCGTGGGTACCCGACCTGCGCGTGCGCGACTATGAGTATTACCGCGCACTCTATTGCGGGCTTTGTCGCGCCATGAAGAAAACGACGGGCGCGCTTTCCGCGTTCAGCCTCAATTACGACATGGTGTTTCTCCTCATGGCAAGACTTCTTTATGGGGAACGGCGTATTGACTTTGTTCGCCGCCGTTGTATGGCACACCCCTTCCGCCGTCACCGTGAGGCGGCGGTCACCGAAGCCTTTTGCGATACGGCGCGGATCTCTGCGATCCTCACGGCGGCAAAGAACCGCGACGATCTTTCGGACGAGCGCGGCGCAAAGCGCTTTCGGGCGCGGCTTTTGTCGCTCTTCCTCGGACGCGCCGAACGACGGGCGAGGATGCCGGAGCTTGCCGCTTGCTTTTCCGTGTATCTGTCGCAGCTTTCGGCACTCGAAGCAGAAAAAACGCCGTCGGTCGATGCTCCCGCAGAGCTTTCGGGACGGCTGCTTGGTGAGGCATTCGCTTACGGAATGAAGGAAGGGCGCGACACGCTTTACGAGCTTGGCTTCCGTCTTGGGCGCGTGGTATATAAGATCGATGCTCTTGACGATTATGCAGAGGACGTAAAGAAAGACCGTTATAACCCATACCGCTGTCTCTACGGCGACGGTGAAATGACCTACGATAACCGTCTTATGGCGCTGAGCGGCATTCGTCTTGAAATGGAGCGCATTGAGGATACGCTGTCCCATCTCCCCTTCGACGGATGCGAGGAGATCGAAGCGATCATGAAAAATATTCTCTATTTGGGGCTTGATGCGCGTCTTGCCCCCGAAAGGAAACGAAATGAAGGATCCGTATAAGGTACTGGGGATCTCCCCCAATGCGTCCGACGAGGACATCAAAAACGCTTACCGTGCGCTGGCGCGGAAGTATCATCCCGACAATTACGCCGCCGACAATCCGCTTGCCGAGCTTGCGAACGAGAAGATGAAGGAGATCAACGAGGCGTACGACGAGATCCAACGCGGCAGAGCCCACAGAGGACAGGACGGCGCGAGCGATCAAAACCGACAGTACGGAGGCGGAAGCACGAACTACGATACCTCGTCTCCCTATTATCAGATCCGTATGCTGCTCAACAGCGGTCGCTTCGGTGAAGCCGAGCGCATGCTGAACGCGATCCCCGAAAGCACGCGCACCGCCGATTGGCATTATCTGCGGGCGGTAGTCCTGATGCGACGCGGCTGGACGGGCGATGCCATGCGCGAGCTTGAGATCGCTTGTGAAATGGATCCTGCGAATGCCGAATATCAGCAGGCAAAGGATATGTTCAACGGCAAGTCGGATGCCTTCGGGCGCACCTACTACGGTAACGGCGGTCGTCGCAATAACGAGTGTGACGTCTGCGACTTTTGTTCAACGCTTATCTGCATGCAATGTCTTTGCAACAGCTGCGGGCCGCGCTGCTGACGGCGATGCACGGCAACGATTCCCGCAAGCAGGTGAAGTCGGTTACGCTGTCTGCGATGACCGTCGCCCTGTCGGTGCTGCTTTTGTATCTCGGACGGCTCATAGAGATCGCAGATCTCTGCGCCCTTGCGCTTTCGTCCTTTTTCGTCCTTTTTGCTCTGATGGAGCTTAAGCCTCCCTATCCCGTATTGATCTATGCGGCGACATCCGTGCTTGCCACACTCCTTGCACGCGAAACAGGGTTGCTCTATCTCACCTTTGCGGGAGTCTATCCGCTCTTGAAGTTCCGTATCGACAAGCTGCCGCGCGTTCTTGCGTACGCTCTGAAATTTCTGTACTTCAACGCGGTAGCGGTCGGCTATTATGCGGTCATCCGCTTTCTTCTGACAGGGGGAGAGGCAGATATGGGGCTTCCGATGCTTCTTTTATACTTCGCCTTGATAAACGTCACGTTTTTCACCTACGATCTTGCACTCCGCCGCTTCGTGCGTTACTATTTTGTAAAAATACAACCGCGTATCGCGCGGTTTCTGAAATGAGGCAATATGACTAAAATCGGATTTATTTCTCTCGGCTGCTCCAAAAATCTCGTGGACACCGAGATTATGCTGAAGAAGCTCGTCGATGCCGGTTATGAGATCGTCGCCGAGGATATCGACGCCGACATCGTAATCGTCAATACCTGCGGCTTTATCGAAAGCGCCAAGCGCGAGGCGATCGACAATATCCTCGATGTTGCGCAGCTGAAGGAGATGCGAAATCTGCGCGGTATCATCGCCACCGGCTGCCTTGCCGAGCGTTACCGCGAGCAGATCTTTGAAGAGCTTCCCGAGGTGGATGCGCTTGTCGGCGTCGGAAGCTGTCACAGGATCGCCGAGGCGGTGGCGGCAGTCGAGCGTGGCGAACGCATTGCCATTTTCGACGACAAGGAAAAAAGCCCGCTCGGCGGTGAGCGCGTTCTGACCACGCCCGAATATACGGCGTATCTGAAGATCGCCGAGGGCTGTGATAACCGTTGTACCTATTGTGCGATCCCGCTCATCCGCGGCGGCTTCCGCAGCCGTCCCATCGAGGATATCGTCGCAGAGGCAAAGGAGCTGGAGGCGCTTGGCGTAAAGGAGCTGAACCTTATCGCACAGGATACCTCGCGCTACGGACTGGATCTTTACGGAGAATACAGTCTTGCCCGTCTCGTGAGGCGCATTACCGAGGAGACGGCGATCCCGTGGATACGGCTTCTGTACTGCTATCCCGATAAGATCACGGACGAGCTTTGCGCCGAGCTGCGTGACAATCCGCGGCTCGTCAAATATATGGATATCCCGATCCAGCATATTTCAAACCCCATTCTTGCCGCCATGAACCGCCACGGCGACGACGGCGTGATCCGCGATGCGATCGCCCGTCTCCGTGCGGCAGTCCCCGATATCACACTTCGCTCGACCGCCATCGTCGGCTTCCCCGGCGAGACCGAAGCGGATTTTGAAGCCCTCTGCGCATTTTTGAAGGAGGCGCGCTTTGACCGCTTCGGCGCGTTCACCTACTCCCCGGAGGAGGATACCCCCGCCGCTCTGATGGACGGGCAGATCGACGAGCAGGTAAAGCTTGACCGCTACGATATTCTGATGCAAACGCAGGCGGATATCTCGCTTTCGCTTCTCTCGGAAAAAATCGGGCAGGATATCACTGTTTTATACGAGGGCTTTGACACGGTTGCCGAATGCTGCTACGGCAGAAGTGCCGCCGATGCGCCCGACGTAGACGGCAGAATTTATTTTTACGCCAAGCGTCGCCCCTTCCCCGGCGATTTCGTTACCGTTCATATTGAAGAAGCCGCCGACTACGATCTCGTCGGCAGAATGATCGAGGAGGAATCCATATGAAGAAGGAAAACAAAATCCTGAACGTTCCGAACATGCTGTCGCTTTTGCGTTGTCTTCTCGTCCCCTTTTTCGTCGTCGCATTTCTTCTCCTGAAAGAGATGCCGATCGCGGGGCGCGTTGTTCCGGCGGCTATCTTTGCCGTCACCGCATTTACCGATATGCTGGACGGCAAGATCGCACGCAAGTACGGGCTTGTAACCAATTTCGGAAAATTTATTGATCCGCTTGCCGATAAGTTTATGGTTTTTGCAGCACTTTTGTCTCTCTGCGTTGTATACGGCGAGATCGCGCATTTCTTTATCTACGTTTCGATCCTGATCTTCTTCCGCGAGCTTGGCGTGACCTCGCTTCGCCTTGTGGTGTCGGGACAGAGCGGCATCGTCGTGGCGGCAAGTTTCCTCGGAAAGATGAAGACGGTAAGCCAGATTTTCGGCATTCTCTTGATCATTCTTGAGCCGCTTCTTATCCCTTCCCTCGTTGCCGACGGCATTTATCTTATCAGCTATATTGCCTCTGCCGTGATGGTCGTAACGACACTCTGGTCGGGCTTCGATTATCTCCGTGCCTATTGGCCTGTGGTGAAGAACAATGCGTAAGATGATCGCCGCCGCGCTCGCGGTCACATTGATGCTGACGCTCGCCTCCTGCTTTTCAACCAACACGCCCGAATACCTTGCACGCCGTGCGCATGAGGAAACGCTTGCTCTCACCGAGGCGACGGTCTATTACGAGGCAAATATGAGAGTCACACGCAAGCACATGACGGGCACGCGCAACGACGAGCTTTCGATCTCCCTCAAATGCATCCGGACGAAGGACGGGTATACCGTCTACGATCAAAACGGGGAGACGGTTGAGGAAAACGCAAGCGGCGCTACCGCGTGGGAGTTTATGTTTCCGAATATTTCAAGCGATGCACACGAGGTCGTCGAAAGCAGCATGTCGCGGACGAACAGCGTGCGCGAGGCGATCCTGATCATCAACACTGCCGAGCTTATCGCTTATTTTTCGCCGCGTGTGGAAGGCCTTCTCCTTGCTTACGGCGCCGATACCGCCGACCTTGCGGGCGCTGAGGACACGACGTTTACGCTTACAGTCGATCGCCCGCTGTCCTACGCCCGTACCGCCATCATTCATTTTGCCACAACGGTAACGGTTGACGGCGAGATCTGCCCCGCCACCTTCTCCTTCCGCTTTGATTACACCAACGTCAATTACGAGGTGTGATCCGCAAAAGAGAAAGGTTCCGGAGAGGAAGCTATCCCCGAAGAAACAATATTGAAAACAACGAGTCATAACCACCGGCTAAGCCGGTGGCTTGCTCAGCCCTATAAGGGCATGTTACTGGCGGGGCTGAAAGCCCACTGAAACATTTGACACTTGCAAACTCGCCCTACTGCCACAGATGTGGCTACTATTTCGCCTCCCTTG
>JAZLAP010000187.1:0-3375 GCA_045613265.1 Eubacteriales bacterium
CATCTCGCTGTAGAGCGCCTGTGCGCGCAGCAGCGTTCGGTTCATATCCGTCGCCCTCCTCCCGAAACAAAGTTTCATTTTTCTCCATTATACAACAAAGAAACGCATTTGTCAATAAAATTTCGTGTCTTTTTATAAAAAAGTTTTTCTGCACTTTTTTCGAATGAAAAAGTGAAACAAAATTTCATTTTTTGTAGATTCTTGAAACATTTTTTCCGTTCGCAATCGTCAGAAATTTCTTCCGTTCCTTCCACCAAAAAAGAAAAAAGCAGGATCGGCTCTGCAACTTTAGCGGAGAATTCAATTTTAAAATGTAGGGCGGGGGCTTCTGCCCGATGGTGCGTGGACTGCCACGCGCTATGCTTGCCCCGGATGCAAGCGTCGGGAAAGCGGAAAATATAACACTAATTGATAATTTTTCTCTCAAAATGCGTTATTGAAATTTTGATAAATTTACAGTATAATATAGGTGTCGACAAAAGAAATGCTTTGCAAAGCAATCACTCGTACAAGGAGGAAAAAATGAAACTTGCAATTGGAGAAAATATACGTAACTTCCGAAAGAAAAACGATTTAACGCAAGAAGCACTTGCCGATCGCTTGGGCGTTACATATCAATCTATCAGCCGCTGGGAAAACGGCACGACCTATCCGGATCTTGAACTGCTCCCTTCCATCGCCGAAGAGCTTTCCGTGACGGTTGACGAGCTGCTTGGAATGCCTCAAATCGAAAAAGAAAAACGCGCGGTTCAAACATTTGATGAACTTCGCCGTGAGTGTATGAAAAGAGATTACGATGCTGATAAAATCGTAAACATTCTTCGTGATATTCGCAGAAATTATCTCAACAGTAATTCTGCATGGCGTCCTTGGAGTGAAGGAAACGAACGTGCTTTTCGTGATCCTAAAATTCTTCCCGATGTGCGTTTGCTGGCAGAAGCATATCTTGAACGTCACCCTATGCAGCCGCATGTAATAGAAACAATGGCGGAAATCGAGGATGAGGAACATTTAGAAGACTTTTTGAGTAAATATACAACATCCTTTGATTGCTCCGCACGAGCATTATTGTTTAACAGATATTTCCGACGCGGTGATGCAGAAAAATTTGAGCCGGAGCGCAGATATCAATTGTATCAAGCCTTTAACACATTACTTTGCCCACGCTACTTACTAAAATGGGGAGAAAGCAACGAGCATAAGCAAGCGGTGGATAAATTTATGGAAGCCATACTTTTGTTAATTCGTTGTGACGCAGAGGATAATCGCCCTGATATGTGGATAGATGATCGAATTGAACTCGGACTCAAATCTGCGGTACGGTCAATATCTGCGGATGATCAAGACGAGGCTCTTTCGAAAATAGAAGCTGTAGTAAAGCTGTTAGAGGATACAATGATGATTACAGATGAGGTCGTATTGCCGACATCCTGCCGTTTTATTGACGGAATGGAATGGCGAGCCAAAGAGGATTGGATGAACCGTGATAATAATCCTGACAGTCCGGAAGAGAGAATGATCTATATGGCCACTCAAATGAATGGTATGTGTAGTTGCTATTGCCTGTTCCCCAGCAATTATTGTGATATTCTCAACGGAAATGATTTTGAACCGCTCCGTGATCATCCGAAATTCATAAAACTATGCGAACGGGTAAAAGCGTTAATTGTTACTAAACAAAAGGAATCGTAATCCTCGCAGGGGGAGATGAAAGAATCTATTTGATTTGTAAATTCTTTTGTTTTTTAGGCTGTCTACTTGACAGGGGGCACATTACCCCTCGCGCGGGGATTTTCTTTGATTTCTGCATATCAAAAAGCCACCACAAAAAATGTGGTGGCTAATTTCATTTTACCGCTAATATTGCAGACTCTCGAATCCTGCTTTTTTCTTTTTGTCAGTTGCCGTCGGTCCAGATGCCGCCGTTCGTATTCTTCGACGCCTCGTCGGAATTTTCAAATCCGATCATATCGTCATTGATCTCCGCCCCGCCGTTCTCAAATTCAATGGAAGAAGAGGACTGGGAATCATCGGAAGAGCCGTCGCACGCCGTGAATGCAAAAAGAGACAGGCACATAAGAAGTGCGAGGAAAAAAGCGGTCAAAATTTTCATGTATACCTCCGAGGGCAAAGCTGCCGAATAAACAATTTTTTATCATTCTATCATAAAATCCCACGCTTGTCAAGTGTTCCTTTGTAAATTTTGCAAATTTTGCAAATTTCTTTTGCGGTTTCTCGCAGCAAGGAATTCATACGTCCTCAAAGAAATTCTCGAAGCGTTCGGCCTTTGCGGTAGCGCGTACCCCTTCTCCGCCAACGCGCAAGCGGCAAGCGGCGCAGACGTGATACACAAAAAGCGTGTATCGCGTAACGCGCTCTCCCGTTTCGTAAGTGACGGCATCGGGAATGCCGGGGATCAGAAAGTCGCGCAGGCATCCGCAAATCTCGCAAACCATGTGGTCGTGCTTCTTCGTACGCGCTTCAAAGCGGTCGGCATGTCCGTCCAAAGCCACGCGCCCGATCTCGCCCGTCTCCGAAAGAAGAGCAAGGTTACGGTAGACAGTGCCGCGTGCGATACGCGGCATGGCCTCGCGCGCCGCGCACAAAAGCTCGCTCGCCGTCATGTGACGCCCGGTCTTTTTCAGAATCGAAAGCAAAAGCGCTTTTTGCTTTGTCATACGCATGATCTCCTCGGATAAAATATAATGTGGAACGCGATGTAAAACAAGCGAATACGGAATTTGCTCGGTCTATACCTTCTCGTAAACCAAAAGCGCAAAGGAAAGCTCGGTCGTAAGCGACGGCAGATCCAGCAACCGTTTGCGTCCCGCTTCGCCTGTGCGATAGCTGTAGGGTGTCATATGAAAAAGATTGTCGATCGCGGTCATGTCGGTCAATGTCACCGTCTTTTCAAGATGCGTATACGAGAGCAGCTCGAAGCCCTCTACCGAGAAATCCGCCACCGCATTCTCATACGGCGTATCGTACAAAACCTGCTTCATACCGTAAAGATGCCGCCGTCCCGGAATTGCCATGATCATGCGCCCTTGCGGTCGCAAAACACGAAGAATTTCCTCACGCGCAAAAGGAGAGAACATCAGAATCAACAGATCCACCGATGAATCGGCAAGCGGAAGATCGTACAGGCTTGCCGCAAAAAAGCTTGCCGACGGAACCCTGCGCGCCGCATAGACCAGCGCATCGCGCGAAATGTCGACACCGAGCACGTCTGCACCCATTTCCCGCACACCGTTCTCCACCCATGCCGTATAATACCCCTCTCCGCAGCCGGCATCCAGAACCAGCGGTACGTGTCCGTCAACTTTACGGCACGCCTCGACTGCCGCCTTTGTCACCGCATCGGCAAGAAACGCA
>JAZLAP010000188.1:0-5856 GCA_045613265.1 Eubacteriales bacterium
CGTCCGCCTTCTCGATCGCCTGATAGAAAACGTAGTCGCCGTTTTCGTCAACGTAGACGTAGTCACCCTTTTCGTCGTACAGATAGTGTCCCGACACCTCGCCGACAAGACCCATGATCGTATACGTGCCGTAGCCGTCGATCCGGACAGTCGTGCCCTCGGTGAAGTGCGCAACGGTTGCTGTAGCCCCCAGTGCTTCGCCCGCAAGCGTATAAAGATTGCCGCTTCTGTCCACGCGATAGAGCGGGTGGTTCAACTCATTTTCTCGATAGCTGTCGGTGAGATACGCATACTCCTGTCCAACCTCTGCGACGTCGCCGCCAAGATAGACTGCGCGGTATTTTCCCATGTCAGCGCCCGATGCGATCAGCTCGCTCTCGGTATAAAGTGCCGTATCGCCCTTTGTAACGTAGTAAACTCTGCCCGTATCGTAGGATGCGTCGGCAATTGCCCTCTTATAACGGACGTCCATGCCGCGCACCTCGTCGTAGGTCAGGCGGGTCTGGTAGCCGTTCTCGTAGAAGGCGGCAAGGTGGACACGCTCGGCATACGAAAGGTCGTCTGCGTACACGTCGAGCGTCATGAAGTTGAAGGGGTGGCGCGTAAAGTCGCCCCAGATCTGGTTGCCGATCCTCGATGTGCCGCGCGAGTAGTAATACTGGTTGTCGGGTGTCCCGTCGGCGTTGTAATAGCTGTCAATATCATATGCCGATGCGTTATGTCCCGCAACGTAATTGCTGACACTGTCCGTCACGGAAGATACGTCCTCGTTATGCACGTCTCCCGAAAAAATCGCCTTGATATTCGGGTAACGATCGACCATGTCCTTGATATGTGCCGTTCCCACAAGGTGTCCCACGACGTAAACGTTTGCGTAATCGGCAGTCTGTGCCAGCATCGCCTCGACGATCTGCGCCTTCAAATAGCTATAACGAATGGTCTGTCCCGTGTAGTTTCCGTTCACGACGCCGACCTGCGTGTAATAATCGTAGGTATCGATCTGGAAGCCGTTAACCATCACGAAGGCGCAAAGCAGCTCGTCGCTTTCCGTAAGCGTATCCTCGCTCACGTAGAAGTCGTAGCAGTTGCCGTCGCCCGCATACCTTTCCTTGAAGGCAAGAAGCTCGCTTTCGCTCATCGCGGACAGGATCTTCACCGCGCCGTCGCGGCGGATGACGCGAACGAGGAAGTCCGCGCTGTCGCTATCCTCGTAGCAAACGTAATGACCGTCACTGTCGCGGACGTATTTGCCGTTTTCCTCGTCGGTCCTGTGTCCAAACAGCTCGGCATAGTGGTAAAGATTTTCCCACATAGTGTAGTCGAGGTCGGTTTTGTCGTCGTTATAGGTGTAAAGATAATCGTGATTGCCGTTCGCAACGTAATACGGAATACCGTGCTCCGAAAGCTGATCGAAGAAGTATTCCTTCACCATGTACGACACGTTCAGAGGATGCGTTTCAAAGCCGTTGCAGGTCTCGCCCGACGGATCGCTGTAGACGGTACCCGTGTAGCGGACGTTGTTCGTCTCGAACTTGCCGTAGTTGCCGTCGTTCATTGCGGCGTCACCGAGAATGAACACCATGTCGATCTCGCCATTCTCGTAGCGCATGATGGTGTCGTCCATAATACGCTGAAGTTTTTCGTCCGAGGTCCAGCCGTAAATGTCGTATTCGGCAGTATAGTTATTGGCGTTTTTCAGAGTATTCTCGATCCATCTGTTATTGCCGTAGTCGTAATACTTCTGATACATATTACTGCCCGTGTAATGTGTGTCAGTCATGATAAGAACGCGCAGCCCCGACTGTACCGAAAACTTGAATTCGGGAAGCGTTGCGACGAGGCGGTCGCCGTCGTATACGCCGCACACGATCCTGATGCTCTCCACCCCGTCAACGCCGTCGAACGAGAAGTGCGAGCTTGTCACAAAGCCGCTTCCGCGCGTCTCCGAAAGGCTCTCCGTAAACGCCTTGCCGTTCGCCGTTCCGCTGATGTCTACGCGAATCGTCAGCCCCTTCGTGTCGGCATACGGCGATTTCCCCGTCAGCGAAAGGTCGACCCTAAATTCGCCCGTCGTCTTATCAAAATCGAAATCGTCCTGCTCCAGCAGCAGTGCGTTCGACGCGTCGTAGTAGCCCGTCTGCTTTAATATCAGGAGGTTGTAGTGGAACCAGCCCTGCGGTACGTCAAGCCGCACCGTGTGCGTGCCCGCATCGAGATCAAGCTCGGCAATCGGCAGAAGCACGACCGAGGTCGAAAGCCCGCCGAGTGTCACCGATGAATAATTGCTGTCGCCCGCGATAAAGCTCTCGGTCATCGAGGAAAGCGTCACCTTGGTCGCGCTTGTGGAAAGGAGACCGTAGAGCGTGTAGTGTCCCTTTTCGGGAGCGTTGAGGTCAAAATAGACGGTCGAGCCCTCTCGAAGAAACATACCGTTATTCATCGTCGAGGACATGGCGGTATAGATATTTTCGTAGCCCTCGCTCTTTGATTCGCCGAACAGAAGCTGTGTTCCCTCAGTGAAGGTGAGCACGTGCGACACCGTAATATCGCCCATACCGAGCTTCGTATTGAGCAGACTGCCGCCGATATACATACAGATGTCGTTTTTGCCCGCACGGAGATAAATGTACGCCTCTGCCTGACCGTCGGGCGAAAGGTTACCGACCATATATTCGTCGTCGCTCTCGGCAACCGAGACGGATTTTTCGGTTCCCATACGACTTTCGGCATGTCCGCCGCCCCATTCTTCTTCAACGGTGTCGTTCATCGTATATAGGTAATGAAGGTACCCTTCGCAGGTCTCGGTCGGCATATCGAATCGATAAATACCCGAAACGGGTGCCGTTACCGTGAAGGTAACGCTGTTCTTGCGTCCCTCCTTCGAAAGAAGAATCGTCCCGTCCGCAAGCCGCCTTGCCGATCCGTTCACCGTCATATCCTCTCGCTTGATAACGAAGCTTTCAATCCGTTCTTCCTCGGGGAACGGTTCTGTTGAGGACTCCGAGCCGGACTCGTGTTCGGGATTCACACAAGAAAACAAAGTCGTGACCGCAAGCAAAAAACACAGGCTCAGCAATACCAATCTTATGTATTTCATAATAATCCTTTCGTCGCACCAGAGAGCAGATGCTTACAATTTAGTACAGAAAAATTATAACACATTCACAAACCAATGTCAACAAACCAGAAAAATATTTAGCAAAAAACACAAATATGAAAGTCCTGTTATGGACAAAAATTCCGATATCAAATACATCAAATCGCTTGTGGTTTTATCATACTTGTAATTTTATAATGTTCTTATAAAATCGTTGTCCGCCGTCTCATGCAGGAGCGATCCCTGCCTATCACCACCGCCAAACCAATACCGCCGCTTCCGCAAAAAGCAGAAAAAGCAAAGGATGTAAACCATAGTTTACATCCTTTGCTTTTTAATAACCGATCTCCTCGCGGATCAGAACGATCTCCGTCTCCTGTCCCGACGAGGGCGTCAGCAAGATCTGGATCGAAGAACAGATGCGTTCGGGACTATGGCAATCGTAACAGCGGTCGGCGTTCTTTGCGCAAGGAGTTTTCCTTGCAAGACGCTGTGCGTTCTTTGGCGCGGCGATATTTCGTGCACGGTCGATCGCCGACGGAAGATCGGGCGCGATCTTCTGACTGCCGATGACCAGATACACCTTTTTATGTCCGAAGCAGATCGCGGAAACGCGGTTACAACTGCCGTCGATATTCACAATCTCTCCGCTTTCGGCAATGGCGTTCACCGAGGAAAGATATACGTCGCTCTCGGCGGCGCGGCGAAACAGCTCCATCCGGGAAAGCAGAGACGTCTCCCAGTGCCAGTACACCGTATTATGTGACAAAAGGCGCGGGTAGACACCCATTTCCGCGAGCGTTACCGAACCGCCGAAACCGACGGTACAACCATCGATCGCACAATCGAGATAGTTGGCGGCTTCTTCTTTCGTATCGAAAACCGAAACGAGAAAACCGCGTTTTTTCAAATTTTCAACAAGTGAAGTCATCGGTATTGTTTCTCCCTTCATAATCTCTGCAAAGCAGGTCTCTGTTTCATTTGCCCGGCGCATACAGAGAAGCGAACATCTGTTTCGTCTCCGCATGCATACCGTAAATCTCGTCACTTGACGGGCCATCAATTCCGTAAAAAGAAAAACGAAGCGGATCATAGCGCAGTACGCCGATCATAAAAACGATCTCGCCGTCCAGAAACGCCGCCGTCAGATCCGCGCCCGCCGCGATCGCAGCATGAACGAGGTAACGGTACAGAAAGGAGTTGTTATGCCCGAGAAGTTGTGCGATCTCCGCAAAGGTGAGCCTGCTTTCATCCGAACTGCGTGCAGAAATTTTCATATCCGCTTTGAGTCGGAATACAAACCGCACGTATTCCTCGCCGTCATCATAGCTTTCAAAGGAACGAATATGTGATCCAAGATACAGATAAAGCTGCAACATCACGCGAAAAAAGGCTTTTTCGGAAACGCAAAGAAGACGCTCCGGCAACACGCAATGCGGCATGTGCTCAATCCATCTTGCATACTCCTCTTCGTAGGCGGCGGTTGCTAACAATCTGCGACACAGCTGCTCATATGTCAAAACCGAGCGTCGATGCTCCTTGCGGTCGATGGCAGAATAGAAACGCTCAATAAATCGCTGCTCATCCTTGCCGTCCGCGATCTTCATGTCGTACGGCACACCACCCATATGAAAGCGAACGCTGCGAAGTGAGGTACTGTTCGTTTTCTTGCCGTCCTGATAGCAGAGCCTTCCGTTCAAGTCGCAGATATGGTACGCGATAGGCTTAGTTTCCGCCTTCAGTGATAGTTTCGAAAGAAAGCTCGCCATAATAATCAGAAGCCGAAAGTCCCCCGAACAGAACAGTCGCCTTTTCGGACAACATCTTATAGAAATGATGAGAAAAGTATCCCTCGTACAAAAGGTCACGATCAGCAGCCATAAGACCTTCCTCCGTGGTATTCATACGGCGCAGGATAAAATACCCGTCATCGGTCTCCACGATTCCGCTCATTTCGCCTGCAGCAAGCGAAAAGGCAACCTTTGTCAGCTCCTTTTGCGCATCAGCGTTGGCGTGATAACGCGTGAGATACATGCCGTTTTCCAAGGAGGAAGGCGAAACCGAGGGCGACGAATACTGGATCGCCGTTCTGACAAACGCAGAAACGTCATATGCAACCTCACGAAGCTTCATCTCCGCCTTGACGGCAAGCTCGTATGCCTCGCTTGTGCTTAAAAAGCTGTTTTTATCCACGTACGCATAGGCAACGTGCACCGCATCGTCACTCATAAAAAACGCAAGCATCGCTTCTTCGGTGTTTTCCACGTACGAGGAGGCATTTTTTGAAAAGGCATTCGATGCTGCGCATTCGGCAGCAAAAGCACGCAAGGTCAGACGATAGACCGCATCGCTCATATGATTGGCGGCAAGGCTGTCACGGTACGCTTTCTCGTCCTCGAAGCCCGTATAGATCACACCTGCAAACTCTCCGCCTGTGCGCGTCATACGAAGCAATTTCTCGTAGATCGCGTCGATCTCCTTTTCGGTGACGCCGAGCGACTCGGAGAGCGCAAAGACGGCGTAAAGACGCGCAATATCCTCGCGCACGCATGCATCGATCTCGGCATAGATGGCATCGGTATCCTTCCCCTCAAAATAACGATCGTCACCGTTTGACATCAGATTCTTATAGCCAAGGAAGTAGTAACGATACAGGTCGTAGGTCACGATCTCGTCCCCGAGCGTAAAGACGGGCTGCTTTTCCTCTTCGGTTTGCGGAATCACAGGAAAAGTCCGGGTCAAAGCACTGAAAACCACTA
>JAZLAP010000189.1:0-1740 GCA_045613265.1 Eubacteriales bacterium
TTCTTCTGTGTGCGCCCGAGAAATTCGCAAGACCCGCCATGATGGCGTCGGGCGTCATGCCGCTGAGCGTGGCCGCTCCCGCCGCCGCAAGCGCGTTGTAGACGTTGTGTATACCAAACACCTGCAGGGTAATGCGGCACAGGTTCTGGCTGTGGTAATACAGATCGAATTTCGTCACACCGCCGCGCGCGTTGGAGATCTCCCGCGCAACGAAATCGGCGTCTGCCTTGATGCCGAACGTCAGCTTTTGGCCGTCAAAAGCCTCCATCGCCTTCACGCATTCGGGATCGTCGGCATTGTACAGCACCACACCCTCGCTTCCCGTTTTCTTTGCGTATGCAAGAAAGGACGCGCGGATCTGATCCATGCTGTGTAAATAGTCCACGTGGTCCATTCCGATGTTCAGAATGACCGCAAGGCTCGGCGAAAAATCAAGGAAGGAGTCCATATACTCGCACGCCTCAAACACGATATGCTCCCTCTCCTTGCTGATGCGGCAGGGCGCGTCACCGAGAGAGGGCACCTCCGCGCCGCAAAGCACCGTGGGGTCAAACTCCTTCTGAAAAATACCCGCGCACATGGCGGTACAGGTGCTTTTTCCGTGCATGCCCGAGATGCCGATGCGATTTTTAAATCTGGAGAGCAAATACCCCATATAATCCGAGCGCGAGATCAGTGGCTTGCCGGCGTATTTTGCGGCAAGGTATTCGGGATTGCTTGCCTCGATCGCCACGGTGTAGACCACAGCGTCATAGGCCTCAATGTGCGATGCGGCATGGCCGTAATAGACCTTGATGCCTACCTGCTCAAGCGCTTTTGTCGTGTCGCTCTCGCTTCGGTCGGAGCCGCCGATGAAGTAACCCTCGTGAAGAGAAAGACGCGCAAGTCCCGACATGCTGATGCCGCCGATGCCGATAAAGAATATACCGCTGCAGCTTTGCAGCATCCGAGCGATCTGCCCGGGCCCGTAATGTGTGTTTTCAACCGACACGGTCTTCTCCTCCCTTCCCGCACAGGCGGAACGTATTTTTCGAGCATGACAACAGGACTGACTCCCGTAAAAAAATACAGTGCATAAAACGCAATTTCACAAAAATATCTGTTTTTCGTTGAATAATCGTCACAAAAAGAATTTATACTGTATATAGCAAAGAATTCAAAACCTCTATCGGAGGAAACAATATGCAAATCACAGACATCAAAGTCAGAAAGCTTTTTGACGAAGGACCGATGAAGGCCGTCGTTTCGGTTACCATTGACGGCCAGCTCGCCGTTCACGACGTCAAGGTCATTCATGCCCGTGACAAGTTTTTTATCGTTATGCCCAGCCGAAAAAATCCCGATGAAAGCAACCGCGACATCGTACATCCCATCAACGCGCAGTTCCGTGGGATGCTCGAAGGTGCAGTGATCGCAGCCTACGAGGCCGCTGTCGAGGAGGCAAAAAACGCCCTGATGGACGAAGCAGAGATCGTGGAAACGGTATAATGCATCAAATCGGAAAAGAGAGAGAAAACGGTTCGCCGTTTTCTCTTTTTTGTTTGCACCGAACGCCCGCGTAATCGGCCTTACACACGTCCGTGGGAAAGCAAGAGTTGCCCGTTTCGCAAGGTCATAAGACCAAATGAGCCCTCGGCAACACTGCCGGGATTGAACAGGTGAACGGGCTTTTCCAGTACGCGACCGCAAACGCACGTACCCTCACCGAATCTTTCATAATGAGCAAGATGCGTGTGCCCA
>JAZLAP010000190.1:0-5461 GCA_045613265.1 Eubacteriales bacterium
CACGCGATCGGCTGCGTTTTCGGATGCATTGTTATGTACGTCCGACAGAATGCTTCCGTCCCGAAGCTCGATGATACGGTTGCAGTAGCGATCGGCAAATACGCGGTTGTGCGTGACGAGGATCACAAGCTTCGATTGCGAAATGCGGGATAAAAGATCGAACATTTTGATTTCGGTCTCCTCGTCCTGCGCGCCCGTCGGCTCGTCCGCCAGAATTACCTCGGACGCCATCAATGCGCCGCGAAGCACCGAGGCGCGTTGCTTTTGACCGCCCGATATTTCCTGCGGCTTGTGTGATGCGCGCTCCGAAAGCCCAAGCTCACGCATCAGCGCCTCGGATTCCTCGCGGATCTCACCGTCGCTTCGCCACTCCTGTGCGACGGCGGCGAGCTCGATATTTTGTCTTACGTTCTCCGTATCAAAGAAAATATTTTCCTGCAACACGGTTGTGACGATCCTGCCGCTGATCTGCGCCTGTGCGCCCTTTTCGGAATAATCTACGCGTGTGCCGTCAGCTCCCTCAAATAGGATGCTGCCCGCCGTCATACGGTCAAAGCCGCCGAGAATATTCATCAGCGTGCTTTTTCCGCTTCCGCTTTCGCCAACGATCGCAACAAAGCCTGTGTCGGGGAGCGTGAGATCTACGTCACACAGCGCATTGACGGCGTTCTTTTTCTTTACCTCATAGGTTTTGCATAGCTTTTTTATCGTGAACATGTCTGTACTATTCCTCCTCAGCAGGTGGATCGCTTTCCCCCTTCGCAAGAACGGTCTTAAGCGCCACCCTCAGCGTTTCTGCAATTTCTTCGTCGGTATAGTGCTTCACGCTGATGGGATCGCGGCGCATGGCAAGGTAGCTGTCAATCACATCCTGGCGAGTGTGAGGTGTATAACGATCGGCTTCCTTTTCATAATAAATCTTCGTTTCGGTGAGATTTTTTTTAGAAACGCGCACGATCGCTATTTTCTGAAAATGCGTTTTATCTAAATGCTCGGCAAACAGATCGTTTAGCTGCCCTGTGTATTCCATTTCATAGTAGTAATAGTCCGCATCCTCGTAACGTATCAAGGAGAGAATCGAGAAGGTTTCGGGGTGATCCATCGTTGACATAATGCCGACCACCATATTTTCTTCGTATTGCGCAAACATATCCGTTTTACAGGAAGCAAAAAAGGTGGTAAGACTACAGAGCAAAAGAAGCAGTGAAATCCTTTTTATTCTTCGGGGAAATAGTCGTTTTGTGTCCATGTGCCACGTACTCCTTCTTCATCGTAATACGTTGTAGAATCGTTTGCTTCTACCTCAAGAGTATCATAGATTATGAAAATATCAGAGTCTGTATAATACGATACGTAATCATATGAAAGCAATAAGGAAGGGGAGACAGAGTTGCATCCCCTTCGCTTTTATCCTTTTTACTCGTACACGCATTCACTTACAAGCTGACAGGTTTCAATGTCAGACGAAGTCAGTATCGTAATGTCAACGACGATGCGGTAGGTACCCTTTTCCTGGAGCTGGAGCGTATGCGTAATGATGCTCGAGGACGACGAACGCGTGTCCACCCACGTGTGGTCGGTCTCGCCGTTTGCCACGTCTCCCCAGAAGACGAGCATAAATTTCTTCTGCAGCTTGGTCTTGATTGAAATGCTGTGAAAATCCGCGTCTCCTTGGTAGTTGATTACTGCAGCGGCGAGACCGGTATCACTGATTGTAAGAATTGCTCTGAGCTCGTTCAGTCCCTCGTACGCCGGCATGATGCCGTCATTCGCTTCGGGGACCGCCGCATATGAGGGGACCGTCAGTGCGGAAAGTGTCAGAAGCAGTGCGATCAGTCGTTTAAGCATGGCGTGTTCTCCTTTTGTAAATGTATAGATTTGTTTTGCTAAACTTATAAATTTTGTTCTGCGTTTGTTCTTTGCGTTCGGCTTGTGACCAAAATGCTTTCGGCTCTTTTCTGCGATTTCTCTATTTGCAGATTTCGTCTGCTTCGTATGGGGCGAGGCTGTCAATGATGGCAAAGATCTCGGCATCGCTCATCAATAGCTTGGTATAAAGGGAAAATACGTAGCCCTTATCCTTCCAAACGTAAAAATGATAGTCTGCGTTCTCAAATTTTAAGATCTTGAGATCGCCGTGCTGCAGTGGATAGCGTTTCGTTGTTACGGTGTCGATTAACATGCCGCCCAAGTATTGGGTTTCCTGAGAATACTTTATGATTTGGCATCGGTCTGCCGATATCCATTCCGAATGATAGTAGCTGTCATACAGTACGCGCGTTTGGAGAAATTCGGTGTACTCCTCAAACAGAACGCTCGGCAGATAAAGCGTTTCAAGCTTTTTGGGCGCATTGTGTTCAACTTGATAGTCGACCCTTACAAAGCCTTCAAAGCGGCTGAGAAGCATACCGCATATCTCGTCACGGAAAACGCCGCAGCCTGCCAGAAAGAAGAGTACGGCAACCAGAATGGCGACAAAACGCATGCTTGTCGATGCTCCTGAAACGGGTACACCTATCGCGGCGAGACGCCTTTTGTGGCGACGGGAGACGGGTGGCAGGGGAAGGCTACTGCACTGCTCGTCGTATATTTCGCACGTAGCCTCGATCATGGCACGCTTGAAAAGGGATAGGTCACCCTTCATACGTAATTCCTTCCTTCTTGCAGAATGCAAGTATCATTTCTTTGCCGCGGCGGAGATGCGTATAGACGGTCTTTACGGGAAGGTTAAGCCGCTCTGCGATCTCTTGCGGAGAAAGCTCCTCCACGAAGTGGAGAAACATCGGGATGCGGTATTTGTCGTCGAGTGCCTTGATCGCCCGAACGACGCGGTCATAGTCCTCGCGTAAAGCGAGGCTTTGCAGAAAGTCGCCGTCCTCTGCCGCAAGGTCAGTCAAAATCCCGTCGGCGCTGACGGGTACGCTTGCCTCGCGTTTTAAAAGGCGCAGGCATTCGTTTCGTGTCAGCGTAAGGACGTAGGCACGCAAACGGTCAAAGTCCGAGGTATTAAGCTTTTCGATATGCTTTATGATTCTGAGAAAAGCGTTTTCCACCGCTTCCTCGGCGAGGAAAGCGGCGTCGGCACGTCCGACGCAGAGACTGTGGGCGGTTTTCAGCATGGCGACGTGATGCGCTTTAAAGATTGTCCGAAGCTTGTCGCGGTCGGATGGCTCGGAGACGGTAAGTAAAAATGAAAGCACGTTGTTTTCCTCTCGCGCGTGATACGGTAATATATGTCACGTACTATTATACACGAAAAGGAAAAGCGTGTCAATTCCTTTTGGATTTTTTAGAAAATCGCCTCGGCGTCGGGAGAAAAAGAAAAGAGAGATGAGAGATGAGAGGTGAGAACTCCGCGCGCCGAGACGCACAAGCGCAAAAGAGGCGAAATGGGGGAGAGGGGACATTTTTCGGTGAAGTCCGGTGTGCTTTTTTTCAGCTTTCCCGTGAGGTAATCGTCCTGTTTTTTCCGTTTCGTATATATATACCCCGAAAGTCGCCAAAATTCTTCAAATTTTTCAAAAAAATTTTAAAAAGAGAAAAACTTGATGCGATAAGTCTGTTTTTTGAATAAAAAACGACCGTAAATTGCTTTACGATCGTTTTTATGTTACCGTTTTCCTTTGCCGCGTGTGGGACGGGCGGCGGGCTTTTGCTTTTTTCTCGTGTCCTGACCGCCGAAGCGCGAATGTGCAGGCTTTTTATGCGATGCATTCCTTGACGGTGCGGCGGCGCCAGGCTTTTGTACCCTTGGCGGTGCCTGACGCTCGGGGCGGACGAGGGCATCCTTACCCGTGCCGATCAGCTCCTCGCGTCCCGCAATGCGGAGTGCTTCGCGGACGAGCGGCGCGTTTTCGGGGCGTCCCCACTGCAAAAGTGCACGTTGACACTGCTTTTCGCGGTAGTCGCGCGTTACGTGGACGGGCTTCATGGTGAGGGGGTCGATGCCGGTATAATACATCGTGGTCGAGACGGTACCGGGCGTGGGGTAAAAGTCCTGCACTTGCTCGGGCGAATATTTTTCACGGCGGAGATAGCATGCCATCTCGACGGCGTCGTTCATCGTCGTGCCGGGGTGGCTCGACATGAGATAGGGAACGAGGTACTGGCGAAGCCCCGCTTCCTCGGAAAGGGCAAAGTAGCGCTTGCGGAAGCGCTCGTAAACGGCGATATGCGGCTTTCCCATCATCGTAAGGGCGTGATCGGTGCAATGCTCGGGGGCGACCTTGAGCTGTCCCGACACGTGGTGCGTCACAAGCTGGCGGAAGAAGCGCTCGCTCTTGTCCAAGAGCAGATAGTCGAAGCGGATGCCGCTTCTGACGAATACCTTTTTGACCTTCGGCAGCGCCTCGATTTTGAGAAGCATGTCGGCGTACTCGTCGTGTGAAACGCGCAGATTTTTACAAGGGGTAGGCGCGAGACATTTGCGGTTTTTGCAAACTCCTGCCGTTTTCTGCTTTTCGCAGGCAGGCTCGCGGAAGTTGGCGGTCGGGCCGCCGACGTCGTGGATATAGCCCTTGAAGTCGGGGAGCGATGTGATCGCCTTTGCTTCACCGATCACGCTGTCAACGCTCCGCGAGCGCACCTCGCAGCCCTGGTGGAAGGTGATGGCGCAGAAGTTACAGCGACCGAAGCAGCCGCGATTGTGCGTGATCGAAAAGCGCACCTCGGTGATGGCGGGAACGCCGCCGTCCTTTTCGTAGTCGGGGTGGCAGGTGCGTGCGTAGGGAAGTGCGTAGACCGCGTCAAGCTCCTCGCGCGAAAGCGGCGGCATCGGCGGATTTTGCACGAGTGCCTTGTCGCCGTAATATTCAACGACCGTTTTGCCGGTCACCGAGTCCATATTGCGGTACTGGGCGGCAAATGCCTCGGCGTAGGCGCGCTTATCGTTTTTCAGAACGTCGTAGTCAAACGCCGCGATCACGCCGTCGGTCGGTGCTTCCTCGCGCTTTGCAAGATACACGGTGCCGCGCACGTCGCGGATCTTTCTGATCGGAACGCCGCGGTCGAGAAGCTGTGCCACGCGGACGAGTATGTTTTCGCCCATGCCGTAGGTCAGAAGGTCGGCGCGGCTGTCCACGAGGACGGAGCGGCGCACGCGGTCGTCCCAATAGTCGTAGTGCGCAAGGCGGCGAAGCGATGCCTCAAGTCCGCCGAGGATCACGGGAATATCGCCGTATGCCTCGCGGATACGGTTGACGTACACGATCGTGGCACGATCCGGACGGAGACCGGCTTTTCCGCCGGGGCTGTAGTAATCGTAGGTGCGCTTTTTCTTGGCGGCGGTATAGTGCGCGACCATGGAGTCGATATTGCCCGCCGTTACGAGAAAGCCGAGGCGCGGTCTGCCGAAGCGGCGGAAGTCGTCACAGCTTTTATAATCGGGCTGGGCAAGAATCGCCACGCGGAAGCCGTGGGCTTCCAGAACGCGCGAAATAATGGAAACACCAAAGGACGGGTG
>JAZLAP010000191.1:0-3961 GCA_045613265.1 Eubacteriales bacterium
CGGCGTAGTCAAAGCCGAAGGGAACCTTGGTGCTGACGTAAACGTCATCGGCAAGCAGACCCTTGACGGTTTCTGCGGCATTAGTGTCACCGAGGACGGCGGCAACCTCTTCCTTCGTCAGTCCGAGCTTGCCGCTCGTGAAGACGGAGGGGTCGGCGGAAAATGCCGTATGCGTGTAGTCAAGACCGGTATCCAGCACCGCAACGACCATACCGCTTCCGTCGTATGCAAACTTGGAGCTGTCGAAGATGCCCGTGTCCTCGTAGTAGTTGACCTTGTTTTCGACAGGCTTTGCCTCGGCAGGCTCATAGACTTCACCGACGATGGCTTTTGCACCGGCACCGAGAAGCGACTCTGCCTCTTTGAAGTCGCCGGCAAGCATCAGCACCTCAAAGCCCGAAAGGACGGCGGAATACTCCGCGCCCGTTTCAAAGGCGATACCGTTCTTCGTAAGACGGTCGAGGTAAGCATTCTTTTGCTTTTCGACCTCCGCCTCCACCTCGCGGCGTGCATCGGTGAAGTAGTATTCGGTGAAGGACATCGAGCGGTCGGTCTGCTCATAACGGTCAAGCAGGGCGGGAGCATCCAATTTGACGATGACCGAGATCGTGTCGTTGTCGTTTACCGTGCTCGGCAGCTCGTACATTACAGAGCTGTTGAGATAGTCTCTGTAGTTGGTTTTGATCGACGTCAGTTGACGGATGACGTTGCCCTCCTGTGCCACAGGGGCAAGCGGCATTGACAGCGTTGCAAGGATCAGCAGCGCCGTCACGAACAAAAGCAGAATGCGCGAGGTGTTCTTTTGCAGTGTCTTTGTGTTCATGGGTTCCTTTGCCTTTCGTTTTCTATATACTTAATTATGTATTTGCGATAAAGATAAACATACATCATATATTTTAGCACACCGCGCCTCGGATTGCAAGCGCTTTTACATTATAAATTATTAACAATACAAGAATTTCGATGATTTTTCGCGCGTATTCCGCAAGCTCGGTAGAATATCGGTAGAATGGAAATGCTTTCCGCAATCCGTTTCATTTATGCAAGCTTTCTGTTTTTTTATGCAAGCTTTCTGTTTTTGATCGGTTGACAAAACCGTTTTCCTGTGGTATACTCATTATTTGAAGGTGAAAAACGTCGAATGAAAGGAAGATGCTCATGTCCGATCAAATGAAGAGACGGGTGCGGCTCGGATACGCGATTTTTGTTTCGCTTCTTCTTGCTTTGACCGCGCTCCTGTTCGTAATCTCCTGCATCGGGATCTATCGCTCGGGCGACAGTCCGTTTACGCGCGAAAGCGTCGGCACGGCGATCCGTGCGATCATCGTTCCCATCGTATTGACGGTCGCTTGCGCGATCGGCGGCGGGATTCTGCACGTCTGTATGCCACCGCCTGCGGAAAAGCTTCGCGCGCCGAAGGATGCCGACGCAACGCTTCGCCGTCTGTCAAAGCGGTTGCCTCGGTCGCTACCCGTCGATACGGCGGCGTCGATTCTCGCCGAACGGAAGCGGCGGTGTGTCCTTTGGCTTCTGCTTTGGGTTTATTTCCTGCTTTGTGCAGTGTATCCTGCGTTTTATGTTCTGAATTCTGCGAATTTCGTCGGCGAAGCACTGAACGCCGAAATCGGTATCGCTTCGTTGCTGCTTCTTTCCTTTGCGCTTCTGTTTACCGTTGGCGCGCTTGCTTTCGCGTGGCTCAGACGGCGCTCTTTTATGCGTGAAGCCGATGCTGTCAAGGCTTTTCTTGCCGCGCCTGTAACGGGTGCAGACGAGATGCCGTCTTCACAGACTTCTTCTTCGGCAAGTTTGACGGCTTTTCTTCGCAAAAATGCCGACAAATGCAGGCTTGCGTTGCGTATTTTCGTATTACTTCTCGCCGTTCTTTTTATTCTTCTCGGAATTCTGAACGGCGGCATGGCCGACGTTGTCAAAAAGGCAATCAAGATCTGCACCGAGTGCATAGGAATGGGGTGACGGTATGAAGCGGTTTTTCGGAAAGATCCGATCGCTTTTGCCGTCAAAGCGAAAGCTGATCCAGTTATATTGCGCGCTTCTTTTCAACGCCAATCTGAAGGGCTTTGTCACGGGGCGCATTTACCAAGGCGCTCTGAAGGGCATTTGTACACCCGGCCTGAATTGCTACTCCTGCCCCGGCGCATCGGGTGCGTGCCCGCTCGGCTCGCTCCAGAACGCTTTTTCGGCATCCGGCAAGCGGACGCCCTACTACATATTCGGCATTCTGCTTTTGTACGGGCTTCTGTTCGGTCGCTTGATCTGCGGCTTTCTGTGTCCCTTTGGCTTCATACAGGAGCTTCTCCATAAGATTAAAACGCCGAAGCTCAAAAAAAGCCGCGTAACACGCTGGCTCTCTTACCTCAAATACGTCATTCTCGTCTTCTTCGTTATCATCGTTCCGATCCTCTATGCGGTACGCAATCTGCCGCTTCCCGGCTTCTGCAAATATATTTGCCCCGCCGGTACGCTGGAGGGCGCGATCGGACTTCTGTCGCACAAGATCAACGCAAGCGAGCTTGCGCGCCTCGGCCCGCTCTTCACCTGGAAATTCTGTCTCCTCGTCGGCTTCGTTCTCGGCTCGATCTTCATTTTTCGCTTCTTCTGCCGTTTCTTTTGTCCGCTCGGCGCGATCTACGGTCTCTTTAATCGCTTTTCGCTCTTCGGTATTAAGGTCGTGAGCTCAAAATGCACCGATTGCGGTCTCTGTGTGGCAAAATGCAAAATGGATATCCGTCACGTGAACGATCACGAATGTATCTCCTGCGGCGAGTGTATGACGGTCTGCCCGACAAGCGCGATCGAATGGAAGGGTTCGCGCATCCTTCTCCCGAAAAACGAGATCGAGGCGGCTGCAACCGAAGAAGAAAAGACGGTCGCCAAGGAAAAGCATAATCGCAAGGCAAGGCTTTTGCAGATCGTTGCCGGTGCGCTTATGACCGCGCTTCTTGCGTCGGCACTCCTGTACTACAACGTATTCCATAAGAACCCGGCGCTTCCCGATACCGGCTCTTCGGTCGGAGAAATGTGCTACGGCTGCGATATACAGCTTTACGGCGAAGACGGTCTCACAAGCGCGACCTTCAACCCTGCCTACAATACGGGCAGGATCACGGTCATCAATTTCTGGGGAACCTGGTGTCCCGGATGTATGGCTGAGCTTCCGTATTTTGACCGTATCGCAAGTGAATATCAGAATCGGGTGACAGTGCTTGCCATCCACACGCACGACGATTACGAAACGGCTCCCGCTTATATCGCGGAGCATTACAAAAACAGCAAGATTTTGTTCGGCAAGGACACGCCGATCGAGCCGGATAATCCCTTTTCCGCAGAGCATTATTACACGATGCTCGGCGGCTCGGGTGCGTATCCGATCACTGTTGTTCTTGACAGAGACGGCGTGATCATCGCCTCGATCATGGAAGAGGTCACCTACGAGCAGCTCCGCGATATTATCGAGACCGAGCTTAACGGAAACAAATAAAATGTAAACAAAAGATTACAAATGTATTGAAAATACGAATAAACAAAAAACAAACGGACGGGCAAAATTTGCCCGTCCGTTTGTTGGCTTTCAGGTTATTCCGCAGTGCCGAGAACAAGCGTCACACTCGTTTCGCCCTCTGCAAACTTGTAGCAGTAGCCGTCCTCGTCAATGGCGGGAGGCGGCGTGTAGCCATCGGGAAGATTGCTCTCGTGAAGCAGGATCTTCAGATCCTTGCCGTTCGGGATAAAGGTGATCTCGGCAACGCCGTTTTCGTTCGTGGGAACCGCCTTGAAGCAGACCGTTCCCTGACAGATCTGTACGCCGACGTTCTTTACACCGTTGCCGTTTTCGTCGTGAACGGTGACAACGTAGGTGACCTTTCCGTCATCTTCTTTTTCGCTGTTGCTTTCGGATTCCTGTTCGGATTCGGATTGCGATTCGCTTTGTGAGGAGCTCTGG
>JAZLAP010000192.1:0-7540 GCA_045613265.1 Eubacteriales bacterium
GGCGGTCATAACCTTGAGTCCTGCCTTCTCTGCCTTTGCCCAGCTCTTACTGCCGGTGTAGAGACCGACGATAACGTCAACGCCCGATTCCTTAAGATTGAGCGCGTGAGCATGACCCTGCGATCCGTAACCGATGATCGCAACGGTCTTGCCGTTCAGCTTATTAAGGTCGCAATCCTGCTGATAATAGATCTTTGCATTGTTAGCCATTGTTTTGTTCTCCTTATATTTGAAAAAAATTATTTATTATTTGCCCAGAAGGTTTGTGTTGCCGCGTTCAAGAGCAACGATACCCGTACGGCACATTTCGATAATACCGAAGGGGATCATAAGCTGAATAAACGCATCAATTTTGGAAGGATCGCCCGTAACCTCGATACACATCTCGTTCGGTGTATAATCAATGATTTTTGCGCGATATACATCGGATGCGCTGATAATATCGGCGCGCGTTTCCGAGGTATACCGTACCTTGATCAGCATCAGCTCACGCTTGATACAGTCGTCACGCAGAACGTCAACCTTTTTTACGTTGTGTAGCTTACGAAGCTGGTTGATAAGCTGCTCGCGCGCGTACCCGTCGCCGCTCAGGCAGATCGTAATGCGCGAATATGCGGAGGATTCGGTCTCACCAACCGTGAGTGTATCAATATTGAAGCCGCGCCGCGTAAACATACTGGTCACGCGAGTCAAAACGCCGAATTTGTTATCAACGTAAACCGCAATAACGAACTTATTCATGTATCCGCCTCACTTTCCCACATTTGTGATCATATCGTCGATCGAACCGCCGGGCGGAAGCATGGGAAGAACGAATTCATCCATGTCGATCAGCGTATCGATCACAACGGTAGTATTCATGGCGATCGCTTTTTCAAACGCTTCTTTAAATTCCCTTTCGTTCGAGGCACGCATACCGACCGCACCGAACGCCTCTGCTAGCTTCACAAAATCGGTTTTACGATCGGTCAGCATCGTGTTGGAGTAGTGCTTATCAAAGAAAAGCGTTTGCCACTGACGCACCATGCCCAGAACACCGTTGTTCATAATGACGACGATGACGGGAATGTTGTGCGAAACGGCAGTTGCCAATTCGTTCAGATTCATGCCGAAGCTTCCGTCGCCCGTCACCAAAACCGTTGTGTCTCCCGTGGCAACGCGCGCACCGCTCGCAGCACCGAGACCAAAGCCCATCGTACCCAGACCGCCGCTCGAAACGAATCGGCGTGTTCTGTCGAACCTCGCGTACTGTGCGGTCCACATTTGATGCTGCCCGACGTCGGTGACGATTACCGTTCCTGCCGGTTTTTTATCATTGATGGCTTCGATGACTGCCTTAGGCGACAGCTTGTCCTTGGCTTTTGCGTCGAGCTCTTTCTGAATCTCGTTCTCCTTCGCCTTCAACTGTTCGACCTTTTCTCTCCATTCGGGAGAGCTTTTTTTCGTGCATCCGTTGGCAATTGCCTTGAAGGAATGCTCAACGTCACCAACGATGCCGCAGTTCACACGAACGTTTTTGTTGATCTCGGAAAAGTCGGGATCAAGCTGAATGATCTTGCTGTTCTTTGCAAACTTCTTGACGTTGCCGGTTGCACGATCGCTGAAGCGAACGCCGATACCGATGATCAGATCCGCTTCGTTTTGCGCCATGGACGATGCATAGTGTCCGTGCATTCCCTGCATACCGAGGAAACGTTCGCAGCCGTCCGGTATCGCAGAAAGTCCCATAAAGGTGCAACCGATACACGCATCAATCTTTTCGGCAAAGGCAACGATTTCTTCACCGAGCCCAAGACCTGCCGCACCGCCGCCTATGTAGATATACGGGCGCTTTGCTTCATTGACAAGGCGGATCGCCTCTGCGATGTCTTCGTCACCCCCGTGCGGAAGCGGCGTTTTGGGAACGACAGGCTGTGGCTCGTAGTCATACAACGCCATCTGCACGTCCTTTGGCACGTCGACCAGTACAGGACCGGGGCGTCCGGATTTTGCAATCATAAATGCCTCACGAATGCTATCCGCAAGTTCCTCGACCTTGTTGACAAAATAATTATGTTTTGTAATCGGCAATGTGATGCCCGTAATGTCGATTTCCTGAAAGCTATCCTTACCGATCAGACTGCAGGGGACGTTACCGGTGATCGCCACCATCGGGATCGAATCGATCATTGCCGTAGCAATACCGGTAACGAGGTTGGTTGCGCCGGGACCCGAGGTTGCAATGCAAACACCAACCTTTCCGGTTGCGCGGGAATAGCCGTCGGCGGCGTGCGATGCGCCCTGCTCATGCGCAGTTAAAATGTGATTGATCTCGTCTCTGTATTGAAAGAGAGCATCATATATATTGATTACCTGTCCGCCGGGATAACCGAATACATCGGTAACACCCTGCTCGATCAGGGTTCTGATGATAATTTGAGCACCTGTGAGCTTCATCCGGTGTTCTCCTTTTTATTACGAATTTACAAGAAGGCGGTTGACGGCACTCAGCAAGGCTTTCGCAGAAGACGTGCCGATGTCGCTGTCAATGCCGGTGCCCCAATAAGTCTTTCCGTTCCGGACGATACCGACGTACGAGGCAGCTTTTGCGGTCGTCTTTCCTTCGACGGCATGCTGCGAATAAAATTCCAAGGAATACTCAAGACCGATCGCTGACTTGAGGGCATTGCTGACACAGTCAAGGCGACCATTGCCAATCGATGTTACGCCGATGGTATTGTTGTTGTAAATAAAAGTGACGTCCGCCTCAATGCTATCATCGTCAAGCGTCGTATAGCTTGCATTTTCAAGCTTGACGGGAGAAGCAATGTTCACAAAGTCACGCAGGAAGATATCGTATACCTCTTTCGGCTGTAGCTCGCGATGCTCGTGATCCGAAATGCTTTTCACGTGATAGCCGAATACCTCGCGCATTTTGGGCGGAAGCGAAAGGTTGAACTGCGTCTCCAGAATATAGCCGATGCCTCCCTTGCCGGATTGCGAGTTGATGCGGATAACGTCCGCTTCGTAAACGCGACCGATATCGGTGGGGTCGATCGGGAGATACGGAACCGTCCAGTGAATATTCTTCCCTTCGCGGAACTTCATACCCTTTGCAATGGCATCCTGATGCGATCCGCTGAAGGCGGCAAATACCAGCTGTCCCGAATACGGCTGACGCTCGTATACATGCATACGTGTAACCTTTTCGTAAACCTTGACGATCTCCGGAAGATTTGTAAAATCAAGCCCGGGATCCACGCCCTGTGAAAACATATTCAAAGCCAGCGTGACGATGTCCACGTTGCCGGTGCGTTCGCCGTTACCGAAAAGCGTTCCCTCAATGCGATCACCGCCTGCCAGAAGACCAAGCTCACTGTCCGCAATTGCACAGCCGCGGTCATTATGGGGATGCAAGGAAATGATCACGTTCTCGCGCGAAAGAAGGTTTTTGTGCATATATTCCACCTGCGCGGCATATACGTGCGGCATTGAATGCGAAACTGTGACCGGCAGGTTGATAATAACCTTGTCTTCGGGAGTCGGTTCCCAGATCTTGATAACCTCGTTACAGATCTCGGCAGCAAACTCCGGCTCGGTGCCGGTAAAGCTCTCGGGAGAATATTCAAAAGTTATATTCCCATCGGCGCGGCTCTTATACTCCTTGCAAAGACGCGCACCGAATGTTGCAATATCGATGATCTCCTGCTTCGAGCGCTTGAACACCTGCTCACGTTGTGCAACAGACGTAGAGTTATAGAGATGCACGACGGCATGCTTTGCGCCGCGGATCGCCTCGAAGGTCTTGGCGATAATATGCTCACGCGACTGCGTCAACACTTGAATCGTCACGTCATCGGGAATCAGATTCTGCTCGATGATCGTGCGGCAGAACTCATATTCGGTTTCGGAAGCGGCAGGAAAGCCGACCTCGATTTCCTTGAAGCCTACCTTGCAAAGCAGCTTGAAAAATTCAAGCTTTTCTTCAAGGCTCATGGGAATAATAAGCGCCTGATTGCCGTCGCGCAGATCAACGCTGCACCATACGGGCGGCTTTTCAATGGCGTCCTTTTTCATCCAATCCATCGTTACGCCGACGGGGGAGAAATACTGTTTTTCATACTTTACATGATTGTCCATTACGTTTGGTTCCTTTCGGGTTAGTCTTGTTAGGCTACTCGACGGTTAACTGCAAGCAGTTAAAAAACAAAAAGCCTCTTTTACGCAAGAATACTTTGCATAAAAGAGACGAAGATCACTCCGCGATACCACTCTGCTTTGGTGCGAAAGCACCCACTCAGTTTTGCCTAACAGCAAAATCCTCTGTAACGGGAGTACCCGTCCGAATCTACTCGGCAAAGCCTTTCGGTCGGCGACTCAGGGACGAGATATGTTCGAAACAACGCATCGACTTGCACCATCCGTCGACTCTCTTGAGCGCTTTTTTCGAATTTGCTTCCCTTCAAAGTCTCTTTATATATTTATAGATTATGTAGACATTTTATCGCAAAATCGGCAATTTGTCAAGGGTTTACGCAATTTTTTTTGCTTTTTGGCAAGTTGCACAAAGGTAAATATGAAAAGACAACCGCTTGCGCATGTTTTGCACAAGCGGTTGAACATTTAAATCTTATAAACCCAGCCGAACGTGTCTTCGCGTTTGCCCCATTGAATACCCGTCAAGGTATCGTAAAGCTCCTGGGTGACCTTTCCGATCCTTTCATTGTTGATCACGTATTCAACGTCTTCATACATGAGCCTACCGATCGGAGAGACAACGGCGGCTGTACCGCAGCCCCAAGCCTCTTCAAGCTTGCCCGATTTTACCGCCGCAAGAAGCTCGTCGACCGACAGGAGCCGTTCGCTGACCGTGTACCCCTTCTGACGAAGCACCTCGATGCAGGATTTGCGCGTAATACCCGGAAGGATGGATCCCGTTAATGCCGGCGTAACGATCTCACCGTCGATCTTGAACATAACGTTCATGGCGCCGACCTCTTCGATATACTTACGCTCCACACCGTCAAGCCACAATACCTGCGAATAGCCTTTTTGATTGGCACGCTCGCCGGCGCGGGTAGATGCGGCGTAGTTACCACCGCATTTTGCATAACCGGTTCCGCCGCGGACGGTGCGCACGTCCTCGCATTCGATCATGATCTTGACGGGATTGATTCCCTCTTTATAATAACTGCCGCTGGGAGATGCAATGATCATATAGGTTGCACGTTTTACGGCATGAACGCCCAGAGCTTCGTCATTACCGAACATAAAGGGACGAAGGTAGAGCGAGGTACCGAATGAATGCGGCACCCATTCGGATTCCAAACGCACGAATGTCGTGAGGATCTCCAGAGCTTCCGCTTCATCAAGCGTGGGCAAGCACATACGCTCTGCCGAACGGTTCATGCGGCGAATGTTTTCAAGCGGGCGGAAGAGCTGCACGCTTCCATCCTCGGTACGGTAAGCTTTGAGACCTTCAAAAATCTCGGCGCCGTAATGTAATACGGTGGAAGCGGGATGCAGAGAAATATTGTCAAACGGTACGATCCTTGCATCATACCATCCGCGCCCTTCCTCGTAATCCATGATAAACATGTGATCCGAAAAATAACGACCGAAGCCAAGCTCACTTTCCTTGGGCATGCTTTTCGGGGCGTTCGTTTTTGTTATTTTGATATCCATTATGCTTCTCCTTTTGCGCGTATATAAATGCTGATTACCATATAATCATAGCACAGCCTTAGCATGAAGTCAATAGATTTTCATGCGTTTTCAAAAAAGATCTCGCAATAACGCAGAAAACAAAAGAAATATCGCCCCTCTTGAAAGAAGGGCGATAGGAAAAAATTAATCTTCAAGACCCTGGAAGGCCAGTAAATCCGCCGAAAGCTGCTTTTGATAATCCGGTTTATTAGAGAGATAATCCGTTGCTGCAGCAGCAGGATTGTTTGCAACCAGAATGGAAGTCGTGTTCATGATCTTCATCATATGTCCGCCGCCGGTCAGATACTGCTCAAACGGAGAAATGATCGAGTTACGGATCACGTCAAGCATTTCCACAGCCTCAGCATCGGTGTTTTTGCCGAATTTGAGTGCGTATTCGTAGTAGGATTGCATAACCTCAACGCTCTTCTCGTTGATCAACTGACAGTATGCCGACATAGGCGTGAAGTTTGCGGTATTGGTCAGAATGTAACCGATCTCTGCGGAGTCATGGATCCAAGTGGAGTATTTCGGTACCGATTCATCCCACTTCGGATAAACGATAGGAGACTTCTTTTCCATAGCATAGAAGCTGGAGTACTCAAGATCACCCATCCAGAAACCGGTAAGGAAGAGGACAGAGCCTTCGGTAAACTTTTGACGTATCACGCTGGCGTCATTGGAGCTATCATAATAAACGCCGTCGGCATTCCAAAGATCGCAGAGCTTCTTTGCATACGAGGAAAGGGTTGACGTGTCCTCGGTGAATACATATTGACCGTCTGCAGTCTTCTCTACCATAGAGAGTCCCGAGCCAAGCGTGAAGCCCCAGGAAGCCGTGCACCAGAGACCGACATATTCATCATCGGGCGTTGCCATCGAGGAGCCGGACGTCGATTTCCAACCGGCAGTGATCAACGTTTGCATTTCATCGTAGGTCCAGCCGCCGTCCTTGATCATGGTGTAGAACTCTTTCATCTCCTCGTAGTAGTCTTTAAGCTGAATCTCAAAGATCTCGGTGTTGACGTAGAGGCAGTGCGTGGTGCGGATAACGTCCATGAAATAGTCGCCTGCCATCGCGTAAACGCGAGAAGGATCGTATGTAAGACCGTTGATGAAGTCCTGATACCAGGACTCGTGCTCGAAGTTGAAATGGTTCTCCTCAGCAGTGCTCTTCAGGTTGTAGAGCTGACCCTTCAGCATTGCCGGCTTCACGGCATATACGTCGTTGATCACAAGATCTACCGGAGCTGTTGCCATAACGGCGATCTGATCCAGATAGGGATTAATCTCGTTGTAGCGATAGTTTGTTTCCTGATACTCGATCTTCACGTTGAGCGCATTTGCAACCTCTTTATTGCGCGCATAACAGAGGTTGAGCACGTCATCGGATCCGATGTCGCTGGGGCCGCGCGTGTACTTTTCTGCGTTCGGGATAGAGGATGCGGAGTCCCAAACGTTGATCGACTGGCTGACCTTCATGACCTTACCCTTGAAGTCAAGATCCGGATCCGGATCGATAGTGCCGCTTGTGCTTTCCTTCGAGCTGCTATCTTGTGTGGGACCGCATGATGCTAATACCACCAAGCAAGAAACGGTCAAAGCAAGAGCCAAAAGCAGGCTAAGCAGTTTCTTTTTGTTCATAAGAACCTCCTAATAAAAATTGATGCAATACATTGTAACACATTCCGTGTCAAAAAGCAACAGATTTAGCAAAAAAAATTGTGAAAATTGTTGAAATTATAAAAAAACAACGATTATTTACGAAAGCATTAAAAAAATCAAACCTTTCGCAAGCATTCAGAAAACGTATTTCGGTTCATTCCTGCTTTTTCCCGCATTCGGGACAGAATTT
>JAZLAP010000193.1:0-3743 GCA_045613265.1 Eubacteriales bacterium
AGATCACGGACTATATGCTTGAAAAAATGAAGCAGACCGACATCAAGTGTCTTTGGGGTACCGCCAATATGTTCTCCAATCCCCGCTTTATGAACGGCGCGGGAAGCACCAACTCGGTTGACGTTTACTGCTTTGCGGCGGCGCAGATCAAGAAGGCTTTGGAGCTTACGGTCAAGCTCGGTGGACGCGGTTACGTTTTCTGGGGCGGACGCGAGGGATATGAAACGCTTCTGAACACCGACGTGAAGCTTGAGCAGGAGAATATCGCAAATCTCATGAGAATGGCTGTTGCATATGGAAGAAGCATCGGCTTTACGGGCGACTTCTATATCGAGCCCAAACCTAAGGAGCCCATGAAGCATCAATATGACTTCGATGCGGCGACTGCGATCGGATTTCTCCGTCGGTACGGACTTGACAAGGATTTCAAGATGAATATTGAAGCAAATCACGCCACTCTCGCGGGACATACCTTCCAGCATGAGCTCAGGATCTCCGCGATCAACGGAATGCTCGGATCGATCGATGCCAATCAAGGGGATGATCTGCTCGGTTGGGATACCGATGAGTTCCCCTGGAACGCATACGAAAGCACCCTGTGTATGTACGAGGTATTGAAGGCAGGGGGATTGACGGGTGGCTTTAACTTTGACGCAAAGAACCGCAGACCGAGCAACACCTACGAGGATATGTTCCACGCGTACATTCTCGGCATGGACACCTTTGCTCTGGGGTTGATCAAGGCGGCAGAGCTGATCGAGAACGGAGAGCTGGATGCTTTCGTGCAAAAAAAATACGAGAGCTTTGGCAGTACACTTGGACAAAGGATCCGAAACGGCGAGACGTCACTTGAGGAGCTTGCACAGCGTGCGGAGAGCATGGGCGTTTGCCCCTCGCCCGCCAGCGGCAGACAGGAATATTTGGAAAGCGTCGTAAACAGAACGCTGTTTCACTAAACGGGAGGATTGACGATGATCTACTACGTTTCACAGAACGGGAATGACCGTAACGCGGGTACCAAGGAGGCGCCGTTCGGAACGATCAATCACGCCGCGCAGATCGCGGTGGCAGGCGATGTTGTCCGTGTGTTCGGCGGTGTCTATCGCGAATGCGTGGATCCCAAAAACGGCGGTGAGGAAAACGCCCGCATTACGTATGAGGCGGTCGAGGGCGAGCATCCCGTGATCAAGGGCTCGGAGCCCGTTACCGATTGGAAGCGTGTCGAGGGGACGGTTTGGAAAAAGGTGATTCCCAACGGCTTCTTTGGCGATTTTAACCCTTATAAAACCTTCGTTGAGGGCGACTGGCTTTGCGAGCCTGTCAAAAAGGTACACGTAGGTGACGTGTATATCAACGGTGTATCCATGTACGAGGCATATACGTATGCGGACGTTTGCCGTGCCGAAATGCGCAAAACATGGATGCAGAACGAATGGAAATATCAGACGGAGTACGTTTTGAATCCCGAAAATACCGTCTATCAATGGTATGCCGAGGTCGATGACGAAAATACGACGATCTGGTGCAATTTCCAAGCGCTTGATCCGAACCGTGAAACGGTAGAGATCAACGTTCGCAAAAGCTGCTTCTATCCCTCGCGGGCGGGGGTGAATTACATTACCCTGCGCGGCTTTGAAATCGCGCAGGCGGCGTGCCCCTTTACTCCTCCCACGTCCGATCAGATCGGGATGGTCGGCGCGCATTGGTCACGGGGATGGATCATTGAAAACAACCGTTTGCATGACGCAAAATGCTCTGCCATCAGCATCGGTAAGGACGGAGCTACGGGGGACAACCTCAGTTGCCGTTTCGGCCGCAAGTCGGGGCACAGATATCAGTCGGAGGCGGTTTTCCTGGGTCTTCGCATGGGGTGGAACCGCGAAACGGTCGGCTCTCATATCATTCGTAACAACGTGATCTACGATTGCGGTCAGAATGGGATCGTCGGACATATGGGCTGTGCGTTTTGTACCGTTGAGCACAATGAGATCTACAATATTGCAATGAAGCGCGAGTTCTGGGGGCACGAGATCGCAGGGATCAAATTCCATGCTCCTATCGATACGCTCATCATAAATAACAATATTCATCACTGTATGCTCGGAACCTGGCTGGATTGGCAGTCGCAGGGATTGCGCTTGACGAAAAACCTATACCATCACAATGACCGCGATTTGATGATTGAGGTAACGCACGGACCGTGTACGGTTGACAACAACCTCTTCCTTTCGGATTTTGCGCTCGATAATCACGCACAGGGCACGGCGTACGTTCACAACGTCTTTGCGGGTGTGGCTCGTTTGAAGAAGGTGTTGGATCGCGCTACTCCGTATCATTTTCCGCATACGACCGCCGTTGCGGGATATCTTCCCGTGTACGGAGGCGACGACCGACTTTATAACAATCTAATGCTTGGCAAGGATGCAGGGCGCGGCGGAGCGAGGTTTGTCGGAAATTTGGGTTCCGTTTATAACACCTACTATACGCCCGAGGAATATCCTCTCAAGGAGGGCGAACAGCCTTCTTCTCTCGGAAATGCGCAATACGTGAAAGAGTCACAGCCCGTTTGGATTGAGGGAAACGCTTATTCGGGATACGCATTCCCATACCGTGCCGAGAAATATGCTTGTGTGGTCAGCGGAATGGCGGCAGACGTTGAGAAGATCAACGGCGCGTGGGTATTGACGCTTAACGTTCCTGCGGAGGTTGCAAGCGCATCCTGCACTCCCGTTACGACAGAACGCTTGGGAACCCCGCGCGTCACCGAGGAGCCGTATGAAAACGCGGACGGAACACCGATCGATTTTACCGTCGATTATCTTGGAAACACCCGTACACAAGACGTGATCCCGGGACCCTTTTCGAAGCTTTGCGTTGGAGAAAATCGGATCGTTGTGTGGGAATGATCGGTATTTGTGCAGGGAGAAGGAATATGCAATCCGCCCCTGCAAACCGCAAGAAAAATCAAAAAACGAAGTGCGAAAATGATAAAAAACGCAGTGTTTGATTTTGGACAGGTGTTGGTGCACTTTGATCCCGCCTATATGGTGGGGCAGATTCTTGCAAAATCCATGCCGTCAAAGCAGGTGCTTTCCGTGTTGACAGAGATCGCTCCGGATCTGCCGTACATGGCAATTGCACGCGACACTTACCTGTTTTTGGCTTCACTATTCATAAGCATCTTTTAGTCAAAAAGAACCTGCATTTGACCTGTCGACCGCACCAAAAAAAGGATGTCCATTCGGGCATCCTTTTTGTATTTATTCAAAAATTTCAGGCACATCAAGCAAAGCGCGTTCAAAAATCAATTGATGCGTACTTGCCAGCGGGTGCACCTTATCTGCGCAAAACAGCGATTGGTCTTGCGTCTCACAGTCGTTGTTTAGCGTCGTCACGTAATTGACGTCGATGTACAATTCGTTGCTTTCGTTGCGAATCCAGTCATTTGCCTGTTTCATAAACGTAAGATTGTCATTGTCAAGACGTCTGGTGATCGTAACCAAAACGGGAATCGAACCGTTTGCCTTGATCGAAGCAATCAATTTTTGTTGATCGATAAGCCATTGCGAATAGGACGTATTATTCGTACCGCCCGCAATAAGAACGTAATCGGGTTTGAACAACGCCTTGCAATCTTCATAGAAGGCACTGATTTGCCAAGTTGCTGCCCCGCCAAAACCGCTGATTGCGCACGACCCGTTCAGCCGGTCCTTCATCAGCATACAATATCTTTGTTCGTGTTG
>JAZLAP010000194.1:0-4341 GCA_045613265.1 Eubacteriales bacterium
CTTACGAGTTCGACTCTCTTCGGCTATAACGGAGTAGAATAATGAAGCTGAAAATTTCTCTTACCGGCGACCTCGGAAGCGGAAAAAGCACCGTTTCCGACCTCATTGTGAAAAAGACGGGAGCCACCTATTATTCGACGGGACGCATCTGCCGCTCGATTGCGGACAGAATGGGGCTTGACGTGGTGGCGATGAATCGTTATATGGAAACGCACCCCGAGATTGATAAGGAGATCGACGACGGCATTGCCGCTCTCTCCGATGTCGACGAAAGGATGATCATTGATTCGCGCATGGCGTGGCATTTCGTCCGCGACACCTTCCGCGTTTACCTCTCGGTTGATCTTGCCGAGAGTGCGCACCGCATTTTCCGTGCCAAACGTGACACCGAGAGCTTTGCTTCCGAGGAAGAGACGAAGAACAAGATCTCCGAGCGCAAAAAAAGCGAGAAAAAGCGGTATACCGAGCTGTATCACGCCGACTATACCGATCTTATGAACTACTCGCTTGTGGTGGATACCACCTTTGCAAGCCCGATCGAGGTGACCGACGCGATTTTGTCCGCCTCTGAGGATTTTTTGCGCGATCCCTCGTACAGAATGGCATATCTTTGCCCGAACCGCGTATATTTCCCCGCAAGCGGCGCGCCGCTGGATTACGTGCATGATCTTGCCTGTCAATTGGATCTGAACGAATATATTCCGCCGATCTCGGTTGTTGAGAAGGACGGCGATTTTTATGTGACCGACGGTGTTGCTTCGGCACTTGCCTACGTATTGAACGATGCCGTGTTCCTGCCCTGTAAGCTCGTTTCGGGCAATGCTTTGGATGAGGAATACGTGAAGCTGCAAAATTCACTCTGAAAGGAAAAGACGAAATGCTGACCTTGAAAAAGACTGCGGCAGAGGCGATTCTTGCCGCCATAAAGACCGAATTTGAATCCGCTGTACTGACGGTGGACGAGCTGTACGCCATGCTCGAATATCCGCCCGATACGAAGATGGGCGACCTTGCACTTCCTTGCTTCAAGCTTGCCAAATCGCTTCGCCGTCCGCCTGTGATGATTGCGGAGAAGCTTGCGGCAAGCCTCTCGTCGCCTGCCTTTTCCGAGGTAACGGCGGTAAACGGTTACCTGAATATGAAGGCAGACACTGCCGCACTCGCCGCCCGTGTCCTCGCTGAGATCGAAGAAAAGGGAGAAGGCTACGGCTCACCGAACAACGGAAACGGCAAAACCGTCGTTCTCGACTACTCCTCGCCGAACGTGGCGAAACCCTTCCATATCGGTCACCTCGGCACCACTGTGATCGGTCACTCCTTGAAGCTTTTGCACGAGTTTGCAGGCTATAAATGCGTTGGCATCAATCACCTCGGTGACTGGGGCACACAGTTCGGCAAGCTGATCGTTGCCTACCGCCGTTGGGGCAATCGTGACGAGATCGAGAAGAACGAGATCGACGAGCTTGTCCGCCTTTACGTGAAGTTTCACGCCGAAGCCGAGAAGGATCCCGCGCTCAATGACGAGGCGCGTGCCGAATTCAAAAAGCTTGAATCGCACGACGAGGAAAACCTTGCACTTTGGAAATGGTTTATCGAGATCAGTTTGCGCGAGTACAACAAGACCTACCGCATGCTTGGCATCGAATTTGACAGCTATGCGGGCGAAAGCTTTTACACCGATAAAATGCCGCGCCAGATCGAGCTTTTGCGCGAAAAGAATCTGCTTACGATCGATGACGGTGCCTCGGTCGTTAATCTTGACGAATGGAACATGCCCGTCTGCCTCATTCTGAAGCGTGACGGCTCCACGCTGTATCCGACGCGCGACATTGCCGCCGCCGTCTACCGCAAGGAGCATTACGACTTTGATAAGTGTATCTACGTCACCTCGGCAGGACAGTCGCTCCACTTTGCGCAGTGGTTCAAGGTGCTTGAGCTGATGGGCTATGATTGGCACGGCGGTCTTGTACACGTTCCTTACGGTACGGTCAGCATTAACGGAGAAAAGCTGGCAACGCGTACAGGCAACGTTGTGCTGCTGAAAGATCTCTTCCGCCTCGCGATCGAAAAGGTTTCCGGCATTATGGAAGAAAAGAACCCCGCCCTTAAGGGACGTACCGACGTGGCAGAAGCGGTCGGCGTCGGCGCGATCGTTTTCTACTATCTGTCGAACAACCGTATGCGCGATATCAACTTTATGATGGAGGATGCGCTGTCCTTCGACGGTAACACCGGCCCCTATGCGCAGTATACCTACGCCCGCACCTGCAGTGTACTTGAAAAAGCGGGCATCACCGCGCCCTTCTCTGCCGATACCCCGCTCACCGAAGAGGAAAGTGCCTGTGTCAAAACGCTTGCCGCCTTCCCTGAGCGCATTCTTGAAGCCATCGCCGAGTACGAGCCGTCGGTGGTGACGCGCTATATTCTCGATCTGTGTGCGGCGTTCAACCGCTTCTACCACGAATGCCCCATCCTCTCCTGCGAGGATCAGAGGGTTCGCGAAAACCGCGTTGCACTTACGCGTGCCGTTTCGACCGTCCTCGGCCGTGCGCTCACGCTGATCTGCATGAAGAAGACCGAAAAAATCTAATCAACCGAAAGAAGGTACAGGGTATGTCAGGACATAGCAAATGGAACAATATCAAGCGCAAGAAGGAAAAAACCGACGCGCAGAAGGCAAAGATCTTTACGAAGATCGGCAAGGAGATGGCGGTCGCCATTAAAGAGGGCGGCGCAAATCCCGAAAATAACGCAAAGCTTCGCGAGCTGATCGCAAAGGCGAAGGCAAATAACGTGCCGAACGATAACATCGACCGTTGCATCAAGAAGTTTTCCGCTGATGATAACATTAATTATGAAGAGATCACCTACGAGGGCTACGGCCCGTCGGGCGTCGCCGTCATTGTGGAAACCACGACCGATAACCGCAACCGTACCGCAGGCAACGTCCGCTCCTACTTCTCCAAGTTCGGCGGCAACCTCGGTACCAGCGGATGTGTCTCCTTCCTCTTTGAGGAAAAGGGTGTGATCATCGTTTCCGACGAGGACGGCGAGATCGACGAGGAGGCGTTGATGGAGACGGCGCTCGAAGCGGGTGCGACCGACTTCACGGCAGACGAGGGCGTTTTCGAGATCTACACCGAGACCGATGACGTCGCCGCCGTTGCGGAGGCACTTGAAAAGGCGGGCTACAAGGCGGATTCCGCTGAGGCGGCAAAGGTTCCGACCACCTATACCGAGATCACCGACGAGGATGCCATCCGTCACATGTCGCTCCTGCTTGAAAAGCTGGACGACGATGATGACGTTGTGAACGTCTACCATAACTGGGAAAACGAGCAGTAATGCGTCTTGTTCTGCCTTATGACCATATTCTGACGGCAAGTCGTGACAGCGGCGACGGCGTGGATGCAATCCTCGCCGCCGTGCATGCGCGCGGTGTCCGTGCTGTCGATATCACGGAGAGCGACGTTGCCCGCGAGGGGCGCGATGCGCTTCGCAACCGTCTGCGTGCGGCGGGAATGGCAGTGGCATCCTATCACGCGATCCTTGATCTGACGCGCTCGGTTTCGGCATCTGTGTTTTCGCATCTCGCCGAGGATGCGCTCTTTTTCGGCGCAGAAAGCCTTACCGTCATGCCCGGACTTCTGCGTAGCGGCATCACGCGCGATACTGCTGTTCTGTCTATGTCGGCGGGTGTGGCGGCACTTGCCACGGCTACGGCATCCCTCGGAATCACAACGATGCTCCCCAATATTGCACACGCCGCTTCTCCCTACGCCGCACCGTCGGAGCTTATGAACCTTTTATGCGACGGGAAATCGGGCGCGTGCATTGCGTTTCATACCGGAAATATGTATGCAATCGGTGAAGACATCGTTTCCGCCTATCGCGGTCTTATGCCGCACGTCGGGCGTATTCTTCTTTCGGATATCGCAATCGACGAGCGGAGCTACGGCGATACGCCGCTTCTTTCGGTTGGCGCAAAATTTTATTACCCCGCGCCCATTGGCAAAGGCGATCTTCCGATAAAAACCTTCCTTTCGATACTTTTGGAAGGTGGCTACGCGGGGGATCTTGTGCTTTCGCTCTATCTTGTTGACGATATGGCACGGGCAATCTCCGAAAGCATAGATTCTCTCGCTGCCATTGCTCCCGATTTGTTTTCCGTATAAAGATAATAAGAAAACGCAGGATGTAAACCAAAGTTTACATCCTGCGTTTTTGTTGGTTAGGTGAAAACCACCTGCTAAGCAGGTGGTTCAGTAGAGGCTTTTGCCGTTGAGCAATCCCGCCGCAGCGGTAGGCTCCCCTGTGTAAGGGGAGCTGTCAGCGAAGCTG
>JAZLAP010000195.1:0-1623 GCA_045613265.1 Eubacteriales bacterium
AATTGAGCGCGAAAACCTCTCCGCAGAGCAATTGTATGACACTGCCATTCTGCTCATCGACACCATCCGTGAGGATCTTCCCTACGTCAGCTATCCCGAGGGCACGTATTCGGAAATGGAATTCTCCTATGCCCGGATGAACAAAAAGCTCAACGAAGCTTATCTGACCTTACACGAGCAATACCCTTCCTTTGAACGCTTCTACTCCAACACCAAACCCGTCATGCTGAGCGAGCCGTGGACCTACACCCACATCTCCGGCGTGTACACCTTCTTCACCGGCGAAGCAAACGTCAACGTCAATTATCCCGATTTCGTGATGGTAAGCTCCGCGGCGCATGAAATGGCGCATCAAAGAGGAGTCGGAAAAGAGGATGAAGCGAATTTTGTCGCTTTCCTCGTCTGCTCACTCAGCGACGATCCCTATATCCGTTATTGCGGGTATGCGGACGTCCTCAGCGAGGTCATGAGCAAGCTTTACTCCGCCAATACCGAGCTTCACGCAAAGGCGCTTGCATACATGCCGCAGGAGTTGAAAAATGAATACTCGGCATATTCCGAATTTTTCGACAAATACCGTGAAAATATTGCCGCAGACGTCTCTACGACCGTCAATAACGCTTACATTACCTCCCACAATCAACCGCAAGGTGTGAAAAGCTACGGCTTGGTCGTGGACCTCGTCGCCGCGTATATGTTAAGCGAAAAATAAAAAATTCAAAACCCTCTGTTTTTTTGAGTTCGTTTCACAAAAAAAGCTTATCCGCATATACTAAAACAGATGTCAATACAGACACTTTTCAGAGGACAAACCAATCTTCCGCCCCCGCAAAAAAATATTTTGGAAAAATTTTTAAAAATTATTGGAATTTTCACGAGAATATGCTATACTTTAGTTGTGAAAATTAGGATATTTGTCATGATATGTTTTTTATCATGTTTTTTATATAATTTTTGAGGATCCCTCCTCTGCTTTTTGAAAAATACGCCTCTCCGGCAAGAATGGGAGTTTATTTATGGAAAAGATTATTGTGGACGGTGGAACACCGCTGTTCGGAAAGGTCGAGATCAGCGGAATGAAAAATGCCGCTGTCGCTATTATATTCGCAACTGTACTTTCAAACGACGTTTGTGTACTTGACAATTTACCTGATATCAGTGACGTTGCCGGCTGTTTTTCGATTTTGGAAAGCATCGGCGCAAAGGTCACGCACATTGCTAAGGATACCGTAGAAATTGACACACGATGCATCCATTCCACGGAAGCACAGTCCGACCTGGTACGAAAAATGCGTGCCTCCTACTATCTTGCAGGAGCTCTGATCGGCAGATTCGGACGCGCGAAGGTCGGTCTCCCCGGCGGTTGTGACTTTGGCGTAAGACCCATCGACCTTCACATCAAGGCATTCGAAAAATTGGGGGCTACCGTTGACGCAGACCACGGCTGTATCGATGCCACGGTCAATCCCGAGCATGGACTTTGCGGTAAAAATATCTACTTCGACTGCTGTTCCGTCGGCGCAACGATCAACGCGATCCTTGCGGCAGTGCTTGCAAAAGGCACGGCCGTTCTCGAAAACCCCGCAAGAGAGCCTCACGTCCTTGACATTGCGGACTTCCTGG
>JAZLAP010000196.1:0-8521 GCA_045613265.1 Eubacteriales bacterium
CCTTTTTCGGAAAGATCGTCAAGGAGCTTGACCAAACGCTTTCGGCTTACGGCTATATGCTGATCCTTGCCGATACGCATGAGAACCCGAAGAAGGAACGCCGGCTTCTCGACATGCTTTTCACACGTCGCGTTGATGCACTCGTCCTTGCCACCGTCGACCCTGAAAGCGCAAGCGTTAAAAAATTTATCGATCGGGGCATTCCCGTCGTGTTTATCGACAACCTGCCGACCGTCGCGGGCGGCGAATCCATCGCCATCAACAACCGCGATGCGAGCCGCATTGCCGTAGAATATCTCCTGCAAAAGAAGCATACGAACATCGCCGCCATTTTCGGCTGTCTTGAAGAGACCACGGGGCGCGAGCGTCTTCTTGGATACCGCTCTGCTCTCACCGAGCATGCGATCCCCGTAAACGAGGCCCTGATCGCCTTCGGTGACTATAAGCTCCCCTCCGGCTACGAAGCCATGAAGCAGCTTTTGGCAAGGCGCGACAGCCATCCCTTTTCCGCTGTGTACGTGACCTCGGAAAAAATGAGCTACGGTGCATTGCAGGCGATCGCGGAAGCGGGGCTTTCGGTGCCGAAGGATCTCTCCTTCATCGGCTTTGACATTCCCCTTCCCGACGTTAGTGCCGCGCAAAGAATCACGACTGTGCGTCAACCCGAGACGCGGATCGGACGAAAGGTAGGCGAGCAGCTTCTGCTCCGTCTCCGGTCGCTTACCGCCGAAAAAGCCGAAGAGCCATTGGCATTTTTACAGGACGGCGATACCGTAGCGATGCATATTGAATGAAAAAAGAAAAAGGCAGACCTTCTGCCTTTCTCCTATACTTGTCTTTGCAAACGATTGCAAAGCATAAAAAACGAGGTGATACCATTGAAAATTGCTGTCGGTGCCATTCTTTGCGAAGGAAACAGTCTCACGCCCGTACCCACACGTTTCGAGGATTTTGACTATGCCGAGGATGCGGCGATGCTCGCAAAGATCGACCTGCCCGCAGACCTTGCTTCGCAAGGCGTTACGTTGATTCCCACGATCTACGCTCACGCCCTGCCGGGCGGCGCTTTGGCGAAGGAGGATTTTTACCGTCTGGAAAGCGCGCTTCTCTCCCGTATTCCCGAAACGGGAATTGACGGCGTGTGGCTCTATCTTCACGGAGCAATGTGCGTCAAGGAGCTTGGTTCCGCCGAGGAAACCCTTTTACGTCATTTGCGGGAAAAGATCGGTTTTTCGATCCCCGTTTGTCTTGCGATGGACTTTCACGCAGACAACAGTGACGAGCTTTGCCGCCTTGCCAACTGCATTACCGCTTACCGTACTGCGCCCCACCGCGACCGTGAGGAAACACAGATTCGCGCGATGGAGCATCTGATCGCCTGCATACGCGAAAATATTCTTCCCACGCCGCAAATACGGCGGGCAAACGTGATTCCCTGCGGTGATGCGGTACAAACCGATCTTTCACCGATGAGGGAGATCATGGAAGCCGCTGCCGAGATGGAAAAACTCGACGGTATGCTCAGTGTTCAGGTCTTCAACGGACAGCCGTGGATCGACGAATGGTACACGGGGCCTTCCTTCGTGGTTACGCACCATAGCGATACGGCGCTCGCGTCCCGTTGCGCCGAAAAGCTTGCACGTATGTTTTACGATGCCCGGCACGACTTTACCTTCCTCACCGAGGCACTGCCCCCCGAGGAAGCGTTAACGGTCGCGGACAAAGCCGTAGAACCAACGGTATTCGTTTCGGATTCGGGTGACAACACCACCGCAGGTGCTGCGGGCGACCGTACCGAGATGCTGTTGCTGACGCAACGGCTCGGTGTTAAAAATGCGTTGATCGCCGGCATTGCGGATGCCGATGCCTGTCATACCTGCTACGAAGCCGCGCTTGGCGATACCCTCACCCTGACGATCGGCGGAAGCCTTTCCCCCGACGTAGAAAAGGCAACGGTGAGCGGAAAGCTGATCCACCGTGGTGACCTGCTCTCCTACCAATACAGCAACGCAGGCAGGAGCGCAACGCTGGACTGCGGCGACTATACGGTGGTCATCACCGAAAACCGCGCCGCCCTGTGCAGGCCCGATATTTTCAAGTCTATTGATCTTGACCCGCACCGCTTTCACGTGGTGATCGTGAAGCTCGGATACCTGTTTCCCGAGCTTGCGCGCGAAGCACCGCGTGCCATTCTCGCCTTTACGAAGGGTGCAAGTGCAGAGCATCTGGAGGATATGAATCTTCAGCGGATCCGTCGACCGATCTATCCGCTTGACGATAATTTTTTAAACTGAAAGAGAGGAATACACAATGGCATATTACAACAAGGCAGAAACCGAACAGCGCCTCGCAGGCGTCAGAGCGATCCTTGCAGAAAAGAAGCTGGATGCCGCTCTCGTATACTTTGACGAGCTGAACGTCGCCAACGGCTGGTATCTCACCGGCTGGTGCGGACAGTTCGAGAAGGGTGCCGTGCTTGTACCGATCCACGGCGAACCGATCCTTCTCGGCGGCCCCGAATCCGAGCCTTTTGCAAAGATGGACAGTGCCGTCACGAAGGTTCGTTGCTTCCCCGTATTCATGGTTCCCGACGAAGAGTACCCCAACGCCACCATCATCGACTTCAAGCAGCTGAACGAGGAGCTGAAGCGTGAGGGTACGGTTCTCCGCCGTATCGGCATTGTCGGCACGACCACCATCCCGCACCAGGTCTATCTCGACGTTTCTGCTGGCTTTGCAGGCTCGGAGCTTGTTGACATTACCGAAGAATTTGAGAACATGCGCGCCTACAAATCTCCGTGGGAGGTAGAGCAAACTGCAGTCGCTGTCCGCCTCTGCGACACGGCATACGATGCGATGGTAGATGCCATCCGTCCCGGTGCACACGAGTATGAGGTTGCCGCCGCAGGCGAATATGTTTGCCGTAAGGGTGGCGCAAACAGCTTTGCATACAGTGCCATTGTCGGATCGGGCGAACGTGCAAAGGCAGTCGTTCCTACCGCAACCAACAAGATCATGCAGGCAGGCGAGCTTGTCATGATCGGCATTGCGCCCCGTATCAACGGCTATTCCGGCACCTTTGGCGACACCATTCCTGTCAGCGGCACCTACACCCAGCGTCAAAAGGATCTCCTGAACCATATGCGTGAAACATTCCGCCTCACCCACTCGATGCTGAAGCCCGGCATGACCGGTAAGGAGATCGACGTGCCCGGCAGAAAGTATTACGAAAAGCACGGTCTTGCCCCCTACATCGTTTGCCCCTTTGCGCACTCGATGGGACTTATGGAGGCGGAGGCTCCCTTCTTCGGGCCGAACGGTGACTTCGTGCTGGCCCCCGGCATGATCATCAACGTGGACGTCAGCTTCTTCGGTCACCCCGAGCTTTACGGAGGTCGTATCGAGACCGGATTCGTGATCACCGAGACCGGATGCGATCCGCTTTCTCCCAAGCTCTTTGAAATCTTCCAGAAGGATCTTTAATGGAGGGAACGCAATGAGCCAAATCGGATATAAGCATTATATGTTCGTCGATGGCGATCTTCCCGGAAACGGCGACGATCCTACGCTCCCCGGTCATGAAGCGCTGATGGTGACCAACCCGAATAGCGAGGACGCACATCTCCTCATTAATCTCTACTTTTCGGACAAAGCTCCCATCAAGGGACTGCATCTCACGGTTCCCGCAGAGCGCGTGATCTGCGTCCGTACCGACCTCCCCTTCTGCGATGAAGCCGTAGTGATCCCCTTCGGTCAGTATTCTTTGGAGATTGAGTGTGACGTTCCCGTATGCGCAAGCTTCGGTCGTCTGGATCGCCGTCATAACCTCGGCTACTACGTGACGGGGTACGTGGCACAATGAAGCGCTTCTGCCTCTACTCGGAGCTGAAGCCCGAAAAGGCGGAGGACTACGCACGTCTCCACAGTGATCCATGGCCTGAGCTTTTAGAGGTGCTTGAGGATTGCCACATCCACCATTATTCGATCAGCATTAAAGGAACACAGCTTTTCACATATTACGAATACACGGGCGAGGATTACGAAGCCGACGAGACACGGATGAATGCACATCCCGTTGTCAAGCGATGGCATACCTTCTCCAAGCCCTGCTTCCTTCACCACGAGGAGGGCGTATACTACGAGGAGCTTACCGAAGTCTTTTACAAAGAGTAAATGGCCTGACACATATGCAGCGACCGTAAAGCGCATCTGCGCTTTACGCTCATTTCTTTTTCGCAAAAAGAGCAACAGAAGTAAAAAAATAGGCAAATAAATGCTACCTTTTTATCAAAATCTGTGTTACAATGATAACGACAATAAAAAAAGGAGTCCTTCTCATGAACAACGAAAAATTTTCGGGTATTTTCACCGCACTTCTGACCCCCTTTGATAAAAACGACCGTATCAACGCCGGCGCCCTGCGTGCACTCGTCCGCCAAAATCTCAAAATGGGTGTAACAGGCTTCTACGTCGGCGGCAGTACCGCCGAGGCGTTTCTTCTCTCAACCGAGGAGCGTAAGGAGATCATGGAGATCGTCAAGGACGAAGCCCCCGATGCTACTCTGATCGCACATATCGGCTCGATTGACGAGCGGCAGGCAACCGTACTCGGCAAGTGGGCAAAAAGCCTTTCCTATGACCTTATTTCCTCGGTCGCGCCCTTTTATTACAAATTCAGCGCAAACGAGATCCGCGACTACTATTACCGCCTCGCCGACAACTGCGAAATGCAGATGCTCGTTTACCACTTCCCTGCATTTTCGGGCGTCAATATGGGTGTTGCGGAAATGGGATCCTACCTTGAGGATAACCGCTTTGCAGGCATCAAATATACCTCCAACGACTTCTTCATGATGGAACAATGCAAAACTGCCTACGGCGACAAGCTCGTTTACAACGGCTACGACGAAATGTTCCTCGCAGGACTTTCGATGGGTGCCGACGGCGGCATCGGCAGTACCTATAACTTTATGGCAAACAAATTCGTAGAGATCCAAAAGCTCTTCCGCGAAAACCGCATTGCCGAGGCGCAAGCCATTCAGAGAGATGCCAACCGCATCATCACGATTCTCTGCAAGATCGGCGTGATGCAGGCAGAGAAGGAGGTCTTAAACCAACTCGGTCTCGATTTCGGTGTCTGCCGTCATCCCTTCTCCGAGCCGACTGATGAACAAAAGGCGCTCATTAAGAAGGAAATTCTTCCGCTCGTCCAAAGCGCATGGTAAACAGAAAGCCCGAGGATCAATGATTTTCGGGCTTTTGTTCTTATAAAAATAATTGAACCCCCTTGATAAGTTCCGTACAACGCGCTATAATGGTTATAAAGCATACAAAAGGGAGAATCATCATGCAAACGAGAAAACGCCTCTCCATCCTCGGTGACAGCATCTCCACCTACAAGGGATATTCGAACGATGCCGCCGCTTGCGCCGCCACACACGACAACCCCTATTTTTACCGCGAGCCGTTTCCGCCCGAAAAAACCTACTGGATGCGGCTTCTTTACAGTCTCGACATGAGCTTGTGCGTCAACAACTCGTGGTCGGGCGGCAACCTCAGTGACCGCAGTAACCCCGATTCGGGCGTATCGCGTGCCTGCCATCTTTCGCGCGACGACGGAACAAAGCCGGATCTCATCATTCTCTTTATGGGCATAAACGATCTCGGACGGCACATAAGCCGCGCAGTCTTTGCCGAGGATTACGAAAGGACACTCTCAATCATCAAGGAAGCCCACCCCAAGGCGCACGTTTGCTGCGTCAATCTCCCCGACCGAGATATCGTCCTGAAGCAAGCGACCGAGGAATTCAACGCCGCGATCGAAGCGGCGGTCAGAACCGCAGGCAAGGGCTTTTTCATCGCCGACCTCTTCCACAGTCGGTTGAACAATGACTTCTATTACGACAACACGCTCGACGGTCTGCATCCCGACGAGGACGGCATGCGCATCATCGCAGAGGTGATTGAGGAAGCCGTCAAAACGGAATACGCAAGCACGTAAGGGATACGTACCGCGCCGTTTTGCGAAATTTCGAGAAATTTTGAGAATTTCTCATTTTCCGAAACGTTATTGATTTGAAAAGGTCATATCGTGTATAATAAAATAGATAGGACAATTATGACGTAATAAACGGAGGATTTGCAATGAAAATCGTATGTGTCAGCGACCACTTTATGATCCCCAAGTTCTACGAGGACTGCTTGAAGAAATTCCCGGACGTGGAGCTTATCTCCATTCCGTATTTCGGACCGAAGACCAGAAACGAAATGAGAAACGTTGCCTGCCGTCTCGAAAAGGAAGGTGCATACAGCTTCCCGCCTCCGCCCGAGCTTTACGAGGCAGTGAAGGATGCCGACATTCTTATGGTGCATCTCTGCCCCGTTCCGCGCGACCTTCTCGATGCCGCACCGAAGCTGAAATACCTGCTCACAAACCGCGGCGGTCTTGAAAATCTCGACCTCGCCGCGTTGAAGGAAAGAGGAATCCCCGTCCTCAACAACCCCGCACACAACGGTAACGCCGTCGCAGAGCTTACCATCTGTCTCATGATTGCCGAAACCCGCAACGTCGCACGCGCCCATCACGCACTCCTCGGCGGTCAGTGGCTCGAAAAGTATCCCAACGTCGGACGCGTATTTGAGCTTCGCAACAAAACCATAGGTCTGATCGGCTTCGGTACGATCGGCCGCCTCGTTGCCGAAAAGCTCCAGCCCTTCCACGTGAACATCCTCACGACCGACCCGAACGTAACGGCGGACGATCCCGACCTCGCAGAATACAACGTCACGCTGACCGACCTCGATACGCTGATGACAACGTCGGACATCGTCTCGGTGCATGCAAGAACCGAGGTGAAGGAGATCATTCTCGGCGCACGCGAGCTTGATCTGATGAAGCCCGAAGCAACCTTTATCAATACTGCGCGTGCCTATCTCGTCGACTATGATCACCTGGCATGGATGCTGCAGGAAAAGAAGATCACAGGTGCGGCGCTTGAGGTATTCCCGACCGAGCCTCTTGCCGAAGACGATCCGTTCATAAGGCTTGACAACGTCACGCTGACCAACCATCGCGGCGGCGATACGGTCAACTGCTATTCGGATAGCCCCGAATATCTCCTTACCGCACTGTTCGAGCTGATCAATAACGGCAAAAGACCGAAATTCTACATCGACTAACATATAAAAGCAATCCCTCGGCACACCGAAAGCGGTATGCCGAGGGATTTTTCGTTGTCTTATGCCTCTTGTGCCGCAATATTACAGCCCCAAGCGCATCATTTGAAATCCTTCTTCTCTATCACTTTTTTGCACCAGCCACGCTTGTTGCATTTCGGGCACTTCAAGTACCGAGTCGTTCCCATATGCATGGCGTTAAGCGCCTGCTTGTAGGTAGGTACGATCTCATATCCGCAATTTTTGCACTTGTAAGCCCCCACACTAACCTCAAGCTTGAGTGCATAAAAGCAAGGGATCAAAAATACCACACAAACGCCGAGAATGGTGACAAGCTGCCATACGCCCTCGGGTACCAAGAATGCGGCAATCGCCAAGCCTGCCAAAAGGGCGATCATGCTCACGGTCATAATTGCCCACATAGACGACCAGATCGTTTTGTTTTTTCTTTCTATTTCCTTTGCCATATCAAGCAAAAGCTGCTCGTTTGTTTGATTGTTGTTTTCCATATTGATTCTCTCCCCACTTAATAATTCATTGACTGTAATTTTGAGAATATCGCAAAGCTCCAGCATCAATGCCGTATCCGGCATCGCCCGTCCCGTTTCCCACTTGGATACGGCTCGGTCGGTGATGTTTAATTTTTCTGCCAGCTCCATTTGCGTTAAATTCTCTTTTTTTCTGCGCTCGGCAATGAATCTACCGATTTTCAACTGATTCATGATTTGCCTCCTTTCGGATACAGTATAAACGATCCGCTTAAAAAAATCAACATACCGCCGGTTGAGTGGGGAGAATTCTACCGTCGGTAGAGGCAGGCGTCACCGTTTGTTTCTTCGTGTCCGTACCGCCTTGACGATCGCGTAAGTCAGCCATCCGAGCACCGACGCCCCGAGGAAAAGCGCGGCAAAAAGCGCAAGGAGGAGATAGCCGAGAGCGTCCCATCCCTCGGAGAGAAAGAGCAAAACCGTAAACACCACCGTCGAAACAAAGAGAATGGCGGTGGGAATTAAGCGGATCCAAAGCTTTTTCACCTTGAGGCAGAGAAAAACCTGCACGAAAAGCGTCAAAAGCAACGCGAGAATGATCCATACGTCGGTCGCCGTCAGCGAAACCTTCATGAAAAAATGTGGCATACATACCTCCGTTTATCGTTGTTATTATAGCCGAAGAATAAGATTGAAGTTTGTTGATCGGTTAAAAACATTATTTGGAAAGATTTCTTGCAAATTCTTCGAGATTAAAACCAAAATATTCGGTTATATATGCATCTCTTTCGCCCCACTTGATGAAATTTCTTGTATCATATCTCAGCAAGTTATACACGATTGTCATTTCCGATTCT
>JAZLAP010000197.1:0-12041 GCA_045613265.1 Eubacteriales bacterium
TTGAAATGACAGAGGAAAAGGGATTGATCGTCGGTCTTGCGGGCGAAAGACTGATCGCAAGCTTCAAATTTTACGCGGTATTCAAGGACAGTGAAGACTTCACCGTCCGTGCCGTCTCCGATGAGATCGGTACGATCACGAATCCCCCACCCGTCGGTGACCGTTTTGCTCTTGCGGGGCGAGTGTGGGAGGTGAAGGAGCTGGATGTTCCGCGCCGCCTCGTTTACGTCGAGCCCGTTGAGGGAAAGATGGAAATCTCCTGGCCCGGTGACGCGGGCGAGATCCACACGCGCGTTCTGGAAAAGATGCGCGAGATCCTGTTTTCCGACAAGGAGTATCCTTATCTGCTTCCCAATGCACGAGAGCGCCTCAACAATGCACGTGCTGTCGCTCGTAATACACATATGCATGACAGCATGTTCATTCCGATCGGCGGACAAAGCCATGTACTCTTCCCTTGGCTCGGCACCCGTGCCTTTCGCACGCTTCGCCGCTTTCTGAAGCGTAACGCGCGTGAATTCGGCATTTCGGATATAGAAAGCGAAGGTTGCTGCTTCATTACCTACAAGGCGTCGCGTGCGGATGCTCTCCTTTTGCCGCAACGACTACGCGAGGAATTCATGCGCGAGGGTATCGACATGCCGACACTGGTGGAAAGCGGTGAGATCCCGCTTTACGACAAATACGATGCTTATATCCCGGCAGAGCTTCTGCGCCGCGCCTTTCTGGAGGACAGACTTGCGCCGGATGAGGTCGTTTACCGTTTTACGAAAGGATTCGGGGAATCATTATGAATGATATATATTCGATCCTTGCTCCCGTATATGATGCGATCAACGGAAGCGTCGATTACGAGCAATGGGCGGATTTTTACGAACGCGAGCTGCATCGCTTTGAGATCGGAAAAACCTCTCTCGTCCTCGACCTCGGATGCGGCACAGGCAGCATGACGCTTGCTCTTGCACGGCGCGGCTACGACATGACGGGCATCGACATTTCTCCCGAAATGCTCAACGTGGCACGCGCACGTGCCGAAAAAGCAGGGGTGTCCGAGCGTATTCTCTGGCTTTGTCAGGATATGACGGAATTTGAGCTGTACGGCACGGTTGAGGCGGTCGTTTCCTGTCTTGACAGCGTGAATCATCTGCTATCAAGAGACGAGGTGCGCGACTGCTTTGCACTCGTTCACAACTATCTTTCGCCGGGCGGAATTTTTATGTTTGATCTGAACAGTCCCTACAAATTCCGTACTATATACGGCGACCGCGCTTATCTCTTTGAAGAAAAGGGCTACGTTTGCGCGTGGCAAAACGCCTTCCGCGAGAAAAGCGGCATCTGTGACTTTTCGATCTCACTGTTCCTCCGTGAAAAGGACGGCCGCTACACGCGCTTTGACGAATGGCAACGCGAAAAAATGTACACGCCTGCGGCGATTGAGCGCATACTTCGCGAAACCGGGTTTACGCTGCTTTCGGTCGCGGGCGATACCGACGGAAATCCCCCCACGGACGAAAGCCACCGTCTCTATTTCACGGCACGCGCCGTCAAGTAAGCACAACGACAAGTAAGCACAACGACAAGCAAGCTATAAAGGAGACACCACAATGGAAAACAATGCTTCTCTGCTCTTTCGCGGTATGACGCACGACGGTTCCGCGCGCATTCTCGTTCTCAATTCACGCGACATTGTGAACCGTGCGATCGAAATCCATCATACGGCAAAAACGGCACCCGCCGCGCTCGGCAGACTTCTCACCGCCGCATCCATGATCGGATCCTTGCAGGGCGAAAAGAGCGACACACTCACGATCGGCATTCAGGGGGACGGTGAGGCGGGTAGGCTGCTTGCCGTTTCGGACTACTACGGTAACGTGCGCGGCTATATTGAAAATCCGCTTGTCGATCCGCCGCGCAAGAAAAACGGTAAGCTGGACGTCGGCGCCGCCGTCGGACGTGGCAGTCTTTACGTGATCCGCGACCACGGTACAGGCGAGCCGCAGACCGGTACGACCGCACTCGTCAGCGGCGAAATTGCCGAGGACATCACCGCCTACTTTGCCGAAAGCGAGCAGATCCCCACGGTATGCGCACTCGGCGTGCTGGTCGGCGGCGACGGCGGCTGTATCGCCGCAGGAGGACTTCTCATTCAGCTTCTCCCCTTTGCCGACGAACAGACGGTTTCGAAAATCGAAGAAAACGTATCACGCCTTCGCGGTATCTCCTCGTATTTCGAGGAAGGTCTTTCTCCGAAGCAGATCGCGGATGTTGTGCTTGACGGCATCCCCTACGATCCCTTTGACGAGATCACGGTCTCGTATGAGTGCACCTGCTCACGCGCAAGGATGCAGGAGGCACTTGTGCGTGTCGGCAAGACGGAGCTTATCCGCATGTACGACGAGCAGGAGGCGGAGGGCAAGGCACGTGTTCTGACCTGCAACTGCCGTTTTTGCGGCAGTCACTACGATTTCACCGAGGCGGAGCTCGACATTCTATAATATAAAAGGAAGATCATCATGCAAATACTCGGCTTACAGAAATTAACGCTCCTTGATTTCCCCGAAAAGGTGGCCTGCACACTCTTTACGGGCGGCTGCAATTTTCGTTGTCCCTTCTGCCACAATGCATCGCTCGTGCTTCGTCCGAAGGATGCCGTTCCGATCCCCGAGGAGGAGTTTTTTTCCTTCTTGCATAAGCGGCGCGGCATTCTTGAGGGCGTTTGCATTACGGGTGGCGAGCCGACCTTCGCGCCCGATCTGAGGGAATTTATTCTTCGCGTGCGTGACATGGGCTTTCTCGTCAAGCTGGATACCAACGGTTCACGGCCGGCAGTCTTATCCGCGCTTCTCTCCGAGGGGCTTCTCGATTACGTGGCAATGGACATCAAAAATTCGCGCGCACGCTACGGCGAAACGATCGGTATCATCGGCTTTGATACGCGTCCGATTGAGGAAAGCGCGTCGATCCTACTGTCCTCACACATCCCCTTTGAGTTTCGCACGACCGTCGTCAGAAACTTCCATGACGCGAGCGCGATCCGCGAGATCGGCGAATGGCTCCCCGGCAAGCACAAGCACTTTTTACAGTCCTTCATCGACTCCGGCGACCTCATTGGCTCGGGTATTGACGGATATGACAAAAAGACGATGGAGCATTTGTTGAATGTGCTGAAAACCTATGTGCCGAATGCCGCTCTGCGCGGCTAATACACTATATATTGTGCGCAAAAAAATATTTTATCTCAATATTTTGTGTTTTCCTGTTGACAAACGCCACAAGATGTAGTATACTATATCTGCTCGCTAAATTATGAAAATCTACAGGAGAAAGGAAGACACTATGTATACCGTTATTAAAAGAGACGGCAAGATCGCCGATTTTGATCTGAAAAAGATCTCCGATGCGATCAGCCTTGCGTTCGACGCACAGGAAAAAAATTACAACCAGAATATCATCGACTTTCTGACGCTCAAGGTCACGGCGGATTTCGAGCCGAAGATCAAGGAGCATCACATTTCGGTCGAGGAGATCCAGGACAGCGTGGAATCTGTCCTCGTACAGGCAGGCTACGCCGACGTTGCGAAGGCGTATATCCTTTACCGCCGCCAGAGAGAAAAGCTCCGTAACATGAAATCCACCATCCTTGACTACAAGGAGATCGTAGACAGCTACGTGAAGGCAACCGACTGGCGCGTGAAGGAAAACTCCACCGTAACCTATTCTGTCGGCGGTCTGATTCTCAGCAACTCCGGTGCGATCACCGCAAACTACTGGCTTTCGGAGGTATATGACGACGAGATCGCCAACGCACACCGCAATGCGGACATCCATCTGCACGACCTGTCGATGCTGACCGGTTACTGCGCAGGATGGTCTCTGAAGCAGCTGATTCAGGACGGTCTCGGCGGCGTGACGGGCAAGATCACCTCTGCCCCCGCAAAGCACCTTGCCACCCTCTGCAACCAGATGGTCAACTTCCTCGGTATTATGCAGAACGAATGGGCAGGCGCGCAGGCATTCTCGTCCTTCGACACCTACCTCGCCCCCTTTGTCAAGGCGGACAATCTTTCCTATGACGCGGTAAAGAAATGCATCGAATCCTTTATTTACGGTGTCAACACTCCCTCGCGTTGGGGTACGCAGGCACCCTTCTCCAACATCACGCTTGACTGGACGGTGCCGAACGACCTCGCAGAGCTGAACTGTATTGTCGGCGGTAAGGAGATGCCCTTCAAGTACAAGGATTGTAAGAAGGAAATGGATATGGTGAACAAGGCGTTCATCGAAACCATGATCGAGGGCGATGCCAACGGTCGCGGCTTCCAGTATCCGATCCCCACCTACTCCATCACGAGCGACTTTGATTGGTCCGAGACCGAGAACAACAAGCTTCTCTTCGAAATGACCGCAAAGTATGGTACTCCCTATTTCTCGAACTATATCAACAGCGATATGGAGCCGAGCGACGTGCGCTCCATGTGCTGCCGTCTCCGTCTTGACCTGCGTGAGTTGCGCAAGAAATCCGGCGGCTTCTTCGGAAGCGGTGAAAGCACCGGCTCGATCGGCGTTGTTACCATTAACATGCCCCGCATTGCTTATCTTGCCACCGATAAGGAAGACTTCTATAAGCGCCTTGACCGCATGATGGATATTTCGGCGCGTTCCTTGAAGATCAAGCGCGGCATCATCACGAAGCTTCTTGACGAGGGACTGTACCCCTACACAAAGCGTTACCTCGGCACCTTTGAAAACCACTTCTCCACCATTGGTCTTGTTGGTATGAACGAGGTTGGTCTGAACGCAAAGTGGCTGAAGAAGGACATGACGCATCCCGAAACGCAGGAGTTTTCGAAGGAAGTCCTGAACCACATGCGCGACCGTCTTTCGGACTATCAGGAAATGTACGGAGACCTCTACAACCTCGAAGCAACACCCGCAGAGTCCACCTCTTACCGTCTTGCAAAGCACGACGTGCGCCGTTATCCCGACATTCTGACGGCATCTGACGCTTCAAAGGATGAGGCACCCTACTACACGAACTCCAGCCATCTGCCCGTCAGCTACACCGACGACATTTTTGCCGCTCTTGACATTCAGGACGAACTTCAGACGCTTTACACGTCGGGCACCGTATTCCACGCCTTCCTTGGCGAAAAGCTCCCGAACTGGAAGAGCGCGGCTACGCTGATCCGCACGATCGCAGAAAACTATAAGCTTCCCTACTACACGCTGTCTCCGACCTACTCGGTCTGCAAAAACCACGGCTACATTGCGGGTGAGGTCTACACCTGCCCGACCTGTGGCGCGACGACCGAGGTTTACAGCCGTATCACCGGCTACTACCGTCCGGTTCAGAACTGGAACGCCGGCAAGAGCCAGGAATACAAGGCGCGTGTCGTATATGCACCCGAAAAGTTCGGCAACAAATCTCCCCTTTCCGCCGCAAAGGCTGTCAAGGAGGAGTGCTGCGCCGCTCCCGAAGCAGGCGACAAGCTGATCCTGTTTACCACTCCCACCTGCCCCAACTGCAAGATGGCTGCCGCTTTCCTTGATAAAGCAGGCTTCGTTTACGAAAAGCTTTCGGCAAACGACAACCCCGATCTCGTTGCCAAGTACAACGTAACGGGCGCTCCTACGCTTGTTGTCCTTTCGGACGGCAAGGCGGAGAAGATCGCAAACCTCTCCAACATCCGCGCCTTTACCGAAAAAGCATCCAATGCATAAAGGAGACGCACCGTGTACGATTTAGTAGTGATCGGTGCCGGTCCCGCAGGTCTCACCGCCGCGCTTTACGCGCGGCGTGCTGAGAAAACGGTGCTGGTGATCGAAAAGGAGACCTTTGGCGGTCAGATCACGCATTCGCCGCGCGTGGAAAACTATCCCGGTTTTCTCTCTATGAGCGGCAACGAGTTTGCCGAAAAGCTCCTGTCTCAGGTGATGGAGCAGGGTGCGGAGATCGAGCTTGACACCGTAACGGGTATCACGGGTACGGCAGGCGACTTTACGGTCGCGGGCAGATCCGCCACCTACAAGGCAAAAACCGTCGTGATCGCTTCGGGTGCCAAGCATCGCCTGCTCGGTATTCCGCGCGAAACCGAGTTTACGGGCGAGGGAATTTCCTACTGTGCCGTTTGCGACGGTGCCTTTTATAAGGATAAAAACGTCGCCGTGATCGGCGGCGGTAACTCGGCGCTTCAGGATGCGGTGCTTCTTTCCGAAACGGCAAAGAGCGTGACCGTCATTCAAAACCTTGCATTTTTGACAGGTGAAAAGAGCCTTGTCCGTATTCTGGAAGGCAGGAATAACGTCAGCTTTATTTATTCCACCGTTGTTACGGGCGTGGTTGCGGACGAAAAGTTTCGCGGCATCCGCGTAAAGAACGAGGAGAGCGGCGTGGAAACCGAAATGGGGTTTGACGGCATCTTTGTTGCCATCGGTCAGCAACCCGAAAACGAGCCGTTCCGCAGTGCCGTCAAGCTGAACGAATACGGCTATATTGAGGCGGGCGAGGATTGTCTCCCCGAAGCCGAACGCGGCATCTTTGTTGCCGGTGACTGCCGCGCGAAGCGTGTGCGCCAGGTAACGACCGCCACCGCCGACGGTGCCGTCGCGGCACTTGCCGCCTGCCGACTTATTGACGAGTTGGGATAATTTACAATAATCAAAAAACAACCGATCGACAGTTGCCGATCGGTTGTTTTCAATTCTGCTTGCGGACGCTGATGTATTCGTCGTTATATTGGTAATAGGGACAGGTTTTATAGCGTGAGGCATCGTAGCGTGCATATTCATCCTCGTCAAAGCCGAGATCGATCTCGCAGACGTATTCCCCCGTGTCCTCGTCTTCTACGTAGTGGTAGCAGGTATCGCAGGCGGCGGCATTCTTTTTTTGCTCCATACAGATTCTTCCCTTTCTCTCTTCTCCTGCTATTGTACCATGAATTCCCGCGAATGTCAACCGTCAAATATGCGATACGCCCTTGCAAATTTGCGCGACATATGGTACAATATAATAGAAAAAAGCGAAAGGAGTCCGAATATGAATCTGCATACGGGGAAACGCCTGTTTTCGTTTGCCTATCAATGCTTTGTGCGCGGCGAACCGCATCCTGAGGTCGTCCCCTATACACCGCAAAAAACGCGCACGTTTCTTTCGGCAGAAGCCGAACGCTACTTTCCGCGCGTGTCTCCCGAATCGGTTGGTGTCGACAGTGCGGAGATATGTGACTTTTTGCACGATCTCGAACGCGGCAGTCTGACCAACGTGAACAGCGTTCTCATAGTCACCGACGGGAAATGTATTGCCGAAGCATCTGCACCCGGCTATTCCACACTCCTGCCGCACACGACCTTCTCGATGGCAAAGTCGGTAACAGCACTTGCGATCGGACTTCTGTTCGACGAGGGACGGATTTCGCCCGAAACGTCGCTTCTCGATATTTTCCCCGAATATGCGGGAGAGCTTCAGGGCAAAAAGGCGAGCCTCACGGTCGAGCACCTGCTGACAATGCGCATCAAGAGTGGATTTTCCGACTTTCTTTCGATAGCGGAGCCAAATTGGCTTTCCGCTTATTTTGATGAGCTTAAGAAGGACGAGCCGGGCAATATTTTCTCCTACAACAGCATGACGACGTACGTGCTGTCCGCGATCCTTACGCGCCTGTCCGGGCAAGGGTTGCAGGAATACATAGACGATCGCCTGTTCCGACCGATGGGCATCCGCGCCTACCATATTGAAAACAGCCCCGAGGGGATTGCCAAGGGTGGGTTCGGCATGTATCTCGCTCCCGAGGATATGGCAAAGCTCGGCATGCTCGTCCTGCAACGCGGCGTATTTGAGGGACGGCGATATATCAGCGAAGACTGGATCAAGAGGATGACCGCTATCCACAACCGCCCCGATAAAAGCTTTGGCGATTACGCATACGGATATCAGGTGTGGGTCGGCAAAACGCACGGAACCATCCTCTTCAACGGCATGCTGGGGCAGGATATCCTCGTGATTCCGAAAACGCGCACGGTGATCGTTCTCACTGCAGGCAACCGCGAGCTTTTTCAGCATAGCGAAATGCTGGGGATCGCCGAACGCTACTTTGTCGAGCGGGATTTTCGCGGCGAGCGGAAGAAGAGAAACCGCTCCGCAGAGCGTGCGCTCCGCCGTTGCGAGCAAGACTTTTACCGCGACCGCGCCTTTGTTTCCTATCGCAAAATGCCGTCTCGGCTTCGCAGAATGCTATTTCGCCTGTTGCGAAGAGAGCCTTGCCCGCTTCCGCAAGCGGTACATGCTCTAAGCAACAGAGCCTTTACCGTCGCAGAAAACAACCTTGGACTTTTGCCTCTTTTTCCGTCGATCATGCAAAACAATTTCGGCGGCGGCATCAAACGCCTCGCCTTTTCACTCGACGGTGAAAAGCTTTTGTTGACCTTCACAGAGGGAGCGGGAAGCTATCCCCTTCCCGTAGGATTCTACGAGCCGTGCTTTACGGCGGTCGAAATCAACGACGAATGCTACACGGTCGCCGTCAGCGGCGAATACATCTCCGAAGGCGAGCCGCACCTGAAGCTCATGCTTACATTCCCCGAGCTTTCCTCGGAGCGGCATTTCACGCTCTATCTTGCCCCCGACGCCGCGCGTCTTTCGATTGCAGAAACGCCGGGTGCTTCGCTTTGCGATCCGTTGATCGCCAAGCTGGATGCGACCGCCAAGGGAGTCTTCGGGCTTTTCCTTTCGTACTTACCGACCGAAACGCTGAAGGCGCGCGTTGAAGCAAGCTTTAACCCTGTTTTATTGCTTTCGGAGGTCGAGCAAAAAAGCGAACGCGCCGAGGAACGGGTCGGCGCGACGAAATAGAAAGAAAGCCACGCATTATGTGTGGCTTTCCCTTATCTCCCCGTTTCCGGAGCGACGGCAGTGTGTGGGTTAAAACTCAATTTCCATTATATAATTAGCAGCAGAAGCAGGAGCCCTATCACAATAAAGTCGCTCTTTTTATAATGGAAGCCGCGACGGTAGAGAGTATACATCATGAGTGCCAGCACATCGATACCAAGATAGAACCATATCTCCATATTGGACGCCCATTGAAACATCCAAAACGTCGTACTGAATGCCATAAACGGGATCAGGATGCGGTAGCCAAAATAGCTGTCCGAAGTCTCCTCGGTCTTTTCGGTGCGCCGTTTCCCGAAAGAGAAGAAAAAGCCGAGAAAGGAAAGAATACCGACGACGATCCAGAAAACAAGCCACACGACGGCCGCCACGTCACCTCTTTCGTTCCTTGTAACAGCCGATACATCGCCCCCGTTCCAGGCGAAGTTGACGCAAATATTTGTCAGCGTCACGAGCGGACCGAACAGAAAGCTATTGATCGCCCCCACGTCTAACGTGGAAGACAATATCTCTTGCTTATCTGCCACCCATACGAGCCATGCCGTAATCGGCGCAAAAACGAAGGTATAAAGCAGCATAAACACACATCCGTCGAGCGACGTATTGGCAACATTGAAGGCAAATACAAGGAAAGAATACATAATACACAAAAGCAGAAGACACAGAAGATACCAAAGAATGAGGCTACCCAATACAGGCGCAACATATTCGATCGCACGAATACAAAACAGAAAAAGTGAGATCAGATATGCACCGGTAAACGGTACAAGAACCTGAAATAGCCCCACGAGATAATGGATAACACCGAGCGCCCTGCGCGTGATCGGCAATGCGTAAAAGCAATCGAGGTTGCGACGCTTTTTAAAGCCCGAAAACTGCAAATAGGCAACGATGTAACACAAAGCGCAAAGCACGACGCCAAGCGGCTGTAGCATCGCGTCGGCGCGCAAGCCCCGATAATGCCAAATATTTCCGAATGTTTCCCAGCGCACAACCGAATTGGTTTGCAGAATAAAGGTACAAATGACGACCGCGACGATCGTAAAGAAAAAGGTCGGTCGCAGGCTTTCCTTTAAATGTGCACGAAAGTAAGCAAGATTATTTCGCATGAGCTTCACCTCGATTTCTCTCAACATCATAGATAAACGCCTCTTCAAAATCCAATGCAAATTCCTCTATCACCAATGGCGAGAGTGCGGAAAGCTTCTCGCGTATCGCTTCGCTATCGCCACGCAGAACGATTCTGACGAATTTTCCACGGATCGAAAGCGAGACGGTGGGAAGTCCCGCGAACCGTTCTTCGGTAACGGCTTCGCCGAATGCCAGCTCAAATTTGCAGAGCTGTCCCACGTGCTCGGCAATGTCGCCCTCTTCGCGGATCTCGTGGGCGTCGATCAGGATGAAACGGTCGCAAAAATCCTCAAGCTCGCGGAGCGAATGGCTGGTTATGAGGACGGTGCCGCCGCTCTCCTCGATCCATGCAATGATCGCATCCTTAAAGATCTTGCGGGAAAGCGGATCAAGTCCGTCAAACGCCTCGTCAAGCAAGAGATATTGCGACTTGACTGCCAGCGCGAGGGCGATAAACACCTGTCGCCGCATTCCCTTTGAAAAATTGCGCAGCTTTCCGTTTTCGGGAATTTGATATTCCGAAAGAAGTGCCGTATATGCCGCGCGGTCGATCTCGGGATAAAAGGTCTCGTAAAACCGAAGCAGCGTGATCGGCGTGGTCTGCGCATCGTAGTAAGGATCGTCAGGCAGATAGAAGATGCTCTGCCGCGTTTCGGCTTCGGTGGGCGGCACGCCGTCGTAGAGGATGCATCCCTCGTCGGCAACATACACGCCCGAAAGCAGGCGCAGAAGCGTGGATTTGCCCGCGCCGTTGATACCGACAATGCCGAGCACCGTATTGTCGGGGATCACAAGATCAATCTGCTCCAACACCCGTTTGCTTCCCAGCGAATGGGTCAGGTTTCTTATCTCAATCATTTTCGTATACCTCCTTCATCGCGCGCAAAGCCTCGTTCATGGAAATTCCCTGCTCCTTTGCTGTACGCAGTGCCGCCTTCAGAATAGCGTAATGCTCGCCCTGCGGCGTTTCTCTATCCTCGTCCTCGCGGACGAAAACACCCTTTTTCGGCAAAGAGTAGATGAGCCCCTTCTCTTCAAGATGGGAATACGCCCTCTGCACCGTGTTGGGATTCACGCGAAGCTCCTCCGCTACCTGCCGTACCGACGGAAGCTTGTCGCCGCCGCGCAAAACGCCGAGGCTTATAAAGCGCTCGTAACGCTCGGCAACCTCGAGGTAAATTTCACGCTTCCCCGAAAAATTCTGTGCCATCGCTTCCTCCTTTTTTCTGTATTAACTGTATTAACTGTTCTATGTGTATTATAGCATGCCTTGTGCCGTTTGTCAACAGTTTTTTGCATTTGATAACATTTTTTGTTTTTCGGCAAGTTTTTTTCGTTTTCCTATTGCAAAATGTGAAAATGTGTGGTATAATATCTCTCGTTACAGGGGTATAGCTCAGTTGGTAGAGTACTGGTCTCCAAAACCATGGGTCGTGGGTTCGAGTCCTTCTGCCCCTGCCAAAAAAATTCCGAGAACGATGTTCTCGGAATTTTTTTATCCAATCCGAAGGATTGGTATGTAATCAACGCGCCACGCGCGTTGCATGTAATCCGTCGCTTTGCGACGGCATGGCATCACGCGCCAGCGTGTATCTTTCCTTCGGATTGATGCCATACATCACTTCGTAATGATTCCATACGCTCCTTCGTCGCGATTCCATACCGCAGGCAAGCTACGGATGATATACACGCCTTACGGCGTGATTTGCTTCGCAACCCCTTGCACTCCCTACAATTTTGTGGTATAATGAATCCACGAAAGGTGGTGTTGATATGCAAATAATCGAAGGAACAGAATATTTGGCAATTAAGGGATTGTTTGTTGAGCAATTTGTTGATCAAAGCTCAAGCTTCTATTTAGATCGCATAAAGAATAAACACTGTTTTTCAGACGGACTATTTCAAACGGGATATTTTTGGGATTGCTTAAAAGAATATGATCGAAAGACCGAAAAATATTGTATCGAAATATTATCAAGCAAACGTGAATTTTATGTCATTTGGGATATTTTAAGTTCGGAGC
>JAZLAP010000198.1:0-5331 GCA_045613265.1 Eubacteriales bacterium
GCTTTACACCTTTGCCGGCGGTCATGAATCCTTCACGCTTTCGGATCCGCTCGGAACATATTCGCTGATTTTTCCCGAAACGGAGCATTTTTTGCATCATTTTCACAATGCCGGCGGCTATATGACAGGTGAAACGAAGGATTTCGGAAAGGGAACGCGCTTCCCTATTCCGCCCGAATATCTGCAAAACGGAGACACGATCATTTTCCCATCGATCAGATCCGATTTCGTTACGCTTGCAGATCAAAAGGGTGATAAAGTTCTCGATGTGATTTTTCCCGGATTCAAAAATCTCTTGCTTTGGCGTCCTGATGGCGCAAACATGATCTGTATCGAGCCGTGGATGAATCTCCCCGATCCCGCCGACACCGAGGATGTTCCCTTCTCCGAAAAGCCGAACGTACTCTCGATTGCACCGCATGAAGAGCTTGTTCTGCCGCGTAAGCTTGTATATTACAAGTAATTTTTATAAAACAAAAGGGCTACCGCTTTTGGCGGTAGCCCTTTTGTTTTCATCGAACGACAATGTTGATGATTTTGCCCGGAACAACGATTTCTTTTACGATCGTTTTTCCGTCGATTGCAGCTGCAACGCGCTCATCGCTTTTTGCCGTATTAAGTGCCGTATCCTTATCAGCATCAACGGGAAGAAGGACGGTTCCCTTCAGCTTACCGTTAACCTGTACGGCGATCTCAACGGTGCTATCCAAGGTCTTCGCTTCGTCGTAGGTAGGCCATGCGGCGATAGAAACGAGATCGGTATGACCGAGCGACTCATAAACCTCTTCCGCAATATGCGGCGCAAAGGGAGAAAGTACTTTCGCAAAAGTAGCAAGTTCGTCGGTAGTCAAACTGCCTACCTCGTACACTTCGTTGATGAAAGCCATCATTGCGGCAATTGCCGTGTTGAACTTCATATCCTCAATATCCAGTGTGACCTTCTTCACCATTTTGTGCATGCCGCTTTCAAGAGCAGGCGTCACGCCCGTCCCCTTTACAATATCGGTAAGTCCCGCAAAACGCTCGAGAAAACGCTTGCAGCCCTTGATTGACTGCGGATTCCAAGGTGCCGCCTTTTCAAAATCGCCGATAAACATTTCGTAAAGGCGCATCGTGTCGGCACCGTAATCGCGGACGATATCGTCGGGATTGACTACGTTACCGCGCGATTTCGACATTTTCTCACCGTTTTCGCCAAGAATCATACCGTGAGAGGTACGCTTCATATAAGGCTCCTTACAAGGAACGATGTCGATATCGTAAAGGAACTTTGCCCAGAAGCGCGAATAAAGCAGGTGAAGTGTCGTATGTTCCATGCCGCCGTTATACCAATCAACGGGCATCCAATAACGCAATGCTTCGGGAGAAGCCAACTCCTTATCGTTATGCGGATCACAGTAACGAAGGAAGTACCAGGAAGAGCCTGCCCACTGCGGCATCGTATCGGTCTCGCGCTTTGCGGCACGACCGCACTTCGGGCACTTGCAATTCACCCAGTCTGTCATAAGCGACAGCGGCGATTCGCCGGTCGCCGTCGGCTCATAAGAGTCAACCTCAGGAAGTCGAAGGGGCAGTTCATCCTCGGGAACAGCAACCCATCCGCAAGAAGGACACTCCACAAGCGGAATCGGCTCGCCCCAATAACGCTGACGGGAAAACACCCAGTCACGAAGCTTAAAATTCACCTTGCCGTGACCGATCCCGTTCTCTTCAAGGTACGAGATCATCTTCTTTTTGGCATCGGCAACCGAAAGACCGTCAAGGAAGCCCGAATTGACGAGAACACCCGTCTCGACGTCGGTATACACCTCGGTCTGTACATCCTTGCCACCCGCAACCACTTCAACGATCGGCAGATCGAACTTCTTAGCAAAATCCCAGTCACGGTCATCGTGTGCGGGCACTGCCATAATGGCGCCCGTTCCGTATCCGGAAAGAACGTAATCCGAAACAAAGATCGGAATTTCTTTACCGGTAACGGGATTGATCGCACGTACACCGTCAAGACGCACGCCGGTCTTATCCTTTACAAGCTCGGTGCGTTCGAATTCCGATTTTTTACCGGCTTCTGTACGGTATGCAGCAATCGCATCGTAATTATTGAGCAGATCCTTCCACTTTTCTACGTATTCATGCTCAGGTGCAATAACCATGTAGGTTGCTCCGAACAAGGTATCGCAACGGGTGGTATATACGGTCAACGTATCGCCGGCAGTAGTTTCAAAATTGACCTCTGCGCCATGCGAACGTCCGATCCAGTTGATCTGCTGTGTCTTGACTCGCTCAATGAAATCGAGTCCTTCAAGGTCATTGATGAGACGGTCAGCATATTCGGTAATTTTCAGCATCCACTGCGATTTGACCTTATGGATGACCTCGCTGTTGCAACGTTCGCAAACACCGTTAACGACCTCTTCGTTAGCCAGCACGACCTTACACGAGGTGCAGAAGTTGACTGACATCTCCTTTTTGTATGCCAGTCCCTTCTTAAAGAGCTGTAAAAAGATCCACTGCGTCCACTTGTAGTAATCGGGATCGGTGGTATTGATCTCTCTCTGCCAGTCAAACGAAAGTCCCAAAGCCTTGAGCTGCGACTTAAAGCGTTCAACATTGCGCTCGGTTACGATCTTCGGATGGATCTTGTTTTTGATAGCAAAATTCTCGGTAGGTAAGCCAAACGCATCCCATCCCATTGTATACAGGACATTGTAGCCGGACATTCTTTTCTTACGTGCAACGATGTCAAGCGCCGTATACGGACGGGGATGTCCCACGTGAAGTCCCTGTCCCGACGGATATGGGAATTCAACCAGGGGATAGAACTTTTTCAGCGTAAAGTCCTGCTTGGCGGCGAATGCATTTTCGTCGTCCCAACGCTTTTGCCATTTTTTTTCGATAGATGTGTAATCGTACTTCATTGGTGTTTCCTCTATTTATACTAAAATTTATTTGTCATGCTTGATTGTCCGCTATATCGGGGATAAGGATCTCCTTATCTGCCGAGCAAAGACGTTCGAGATTATAAAAATCACGCGCTTCCCTGCTAAAAACGTGAACGATCACATGGCTAAAGTCAAGCAGAATCCATGCATCGCTGTTTCTGCCCTCGACACTTTCGGCAATAAAACCTTGGTTCGCCATCTGATCGTCTACCTCGCGTGCAAGTGCCTTCATATGCGTATTTGAGCGTCCGGTACATAAAACATAATAATCGGTAAAGGGTGCGGTTTCCTGCACATCAAAAAGTTTCACGTGCAGCCCTTTCATATTGCGCAAGATTTTCACTGCCTCTTCTGCCATTTTACGAGCGATATCATGAGACGGTGTTGCAATGTTGTTTGACAAAGCTATGTCCTCCGTTTCGTGCGCTCAACCGTTAGATCGCGCGCACTTTCTTCTGTATATTCTTTAATTTTAAAATGGGTCGCATGATAAATATTTTTCATGGGAATCGAATCCCCTACAAACCGTTGCCCGACATCAAAGGACTCGGAATTTCCCAAAAAGTAACGTGATAATACCAGCTGTGCGTTTTTTTTATTCAGCTGAAAATACCAATTTCCACTCTCGCCGTAATATCGTGTCGCTTCTCCCGGAAGTGTCAAAAAACGCAAGGAGAGACTTCCCTTCCGATCGGCGACAAGCATGCCTGTTTCAGCGATCTCCGCAAAGGTCATATCGGTCGAAACATCCCGAAACAAGGTAGGGACAAGGCGTATAAGCTTCATTGCATCTGCCTTTTTCAGCTCCGAAAGCATAGAAGACAGTAAAATCTTCTGCGCATCCAAACGTCCAAGATCGCCGGTGACATACCCCTTTCTGTATCGAGCAAATCCAACAGCCTCCTTACCGGACAAACGGTACGTCCCCGGTTTAAGATCAATCGAAAGCCCCTGCGCTTCGTCGGTATAATACATCGCATCATCAATAGTCAGCGTTACACCGCCAAGCACATCAATCATATCCGCCACACCGTCAAGTGTCAATCCCACATAATGCTGTACCGGTATGCCAAAGCTTTCGGAAAGAAAGTCGGCAAGCATACGCGCTGCCTGACCTTCATTCTTGGTTTCGAGAAAATAGCGGTAATACAAGTGATTCAGTTTATGATTGTTGCTCCCCACGTCCACATAGGTATCCCGCGGCAGCTGCATCAACGTGATCTCATTTTTATCCGGCTGATGTCCGATCAGCAACAAAGCATCCGTGTTATATCCGCTTTCGTCCAGACAATACACAAGAATATTTGTAGGATGTGATGCTTCTGCCAAGGTTTTTCTTCCGCCGGAAGCAAGCGTTGTCAAAAAGACAAGAATGACGATCGGTATGAACAAAAGGACTATTTTAGTTGTTTTTCGTTTTATACTTTGCATGGATTCTCCTCGTTTCTCTACATATAGCATGCGAAGAATCCAGCAAAATTATCGATTAAAATTTTCCCCTTGTCGGAAAAGTATGGAATTGTATGCAGCAATCGACTCAGGGGCAAGAATGCGCTTTTTTTCCGCAAAGGAAAGAATCGTACTGCGAAGAGAGGAAAGAAAAACCTCCTCAAGTGCAGTTTCCCACCCCATCGTATCCGCTTTGATGAAAAATTCATTGCGCAAATTCACACAAAAGGGTTGCTGTCGCCCCATTTCGATCAGATCCGAAACGTAAACGATCATCTCAAAAAGCGTCATTTCGGCATCCCCCGTCGTGTGACGCAGAATCGCGAAAAAAATCTCATCGTCAACGAGCTGCGGATAACTCTCTTTCGCAAAATATGCGCCGCTCAAGGCATGCAGTATTGCCGGCGTTCTGCGCTTGTCCTCGGCGAGCGGAATTGCGTTTGCTTCAAGGTAGGAAAGGTTTGCATCGTAAGACCATTCCTTTGTTATATCATGCAGGAGAGCAGCAAGGCGTAAGGAAGAAAGCTTTTCCGGAAGCAATCTGCTGCCGATCTGCACAGCCATCTCTTCAACGCCGAATATATGCATCGCACGCGCTTCTGACAACGTACCTCTGATATGATCACGCACACGCGAAAGGTCTTCATCGGTTATTGGTATAAATGCCATTTCTCTATATACTCCCTTACGGAAATCGGAAGATTTTCGGATATAAAATCGGGATGCGTCAGATTTTTTCGGCATACGGTAGAAGAAAGCGGAAGCGGGTCTGAGTGAAGTTCTCTTATAGTCGCATGAAAACGTTCTCGATACTCCAGAATCTTCTGCCTGATTTTTTCATCGAGATCGGATTCTGTTGCGGTTTCCCGCCGCATCCAAACAATATTCGCCATCGCAAATATGCGCGCAGCGTTATACCACGTGTCAAGCGTAAGCATCA
>JAZLAP010000199.1:0-3395 GCA_045613265.1 Eubacteriales bacterium
TCCTGCCCCTGGGATTTTGAGGACAGGATCTACGACAACTGGTGCAAAAAGGGCTATTTCACGCCCGATGTAAACGATGGAAAGCCGCCCTTCTCCATCGTGATCCCGCCCCCCAACGTTACGGGACAGCTCCATATGGGACACGCGCTTGACGAAACTCTGCAGGACATTCTCGTCCGCACGAAGCGCATGCAGGGCTATAGCACGCTGTGGGTGCCCGGCACCGATCACGCGGGCATCGCCACGCAGATCAAGGTCGAGGAAAATCTGCGCGTAAACGAAGGGCTCACCCGCTATGACCTCGGACGCGAAAAATTTCTGGAGCGTGTCTGGGACTGGAAGCATCGTTACGGCGACCGTATCATCAGCCAGCTGAAAAAGCTTGGCACGTCCTGCGACTGGACGCGTGAGCGCTTTACGATGGACGAGGGCTGCTCCCGTGCCGTCCGCGAGGTGTTCGTCAATCTGTACAACAAGGGCCTGATCTACCGCGGCAACCGTATCATCAACTGGTGTCCGCACTGCCGCACCGCCCTCTCGGATGCCGAGGTCGAGTATAAAGAGATGCCCGGTCACTTCTGGCACATCCGCTACCCCGTCAAGGATTCGGACGAATACGTGACCGTTGCCACCACGCGCCCCGAAACGATGCTCGGCGATACCGCCGTTGCCGTCAACCCCGAGGACGAGCGCTACACGCACCTCGTCGGTAAAATGCTGATCCTGCCGCTGGTCGGACGCGAGATCCCCGTCGTTGCCGACGAATACGTCGAAAAGGACTTCGGTACGGGCTGCGTCAAGATCACGCCCGCACACGACCCGAACGACTTCGAGGTCGGTAAGCGTCACGATCTGCCCGTCATCCGTGTGATGAACGACGACGCCACCATCAATAAAGAGGGCGGCGCTTACTGCGGTCTTGACCGCGTAGAGGCACGAAAGGTGATCGTTGCCGATCTTGAAAAGCAGGGCTTCCTCGTCAAGGTCGAGGACTATTCGCACAACGTCGGTACCTGCTACCGTTGCCATAATACGGTCGAGCCGCTGACGAGCGACCAGTGGTTTGTCAAAATGAAGCCGCTTGCCGAGCCGGCGCTGGAGGTTGTGCGCGACGGTCGTGTCAAGTTCGAGCCGGAGCGCTTCACGAAGATCTACACGAACTGGATGGAGAACGTCCTTGACTGGTGTATCTCGCGCCAGCTCTGGTGGGGACACCGTATCCCTGCCTTCTACTGCGACGCCTGCGGTGCAATGGAGGTCTCGAAGGATGACCTCACGGTCTGCCCGAAGTGCGGTGCGCCGATGCGCCAGGAGGAGGACGTGCTTGACACCTGGTTCTCGTCGGCACTTTGGCCCTTCTCCACAATGGGATGGCCCGACAAAACGGCTGAGCTTCAGAAATACTACCCGACGAGCGTTCTGGTGACCGGCTACGACATCATTTTCTTCTGGGTAGCACGCATGGTCTTCTCCGGTATGGAGCATATGAAGGCAGAGCCGTTCAAAACGGTATTCATCCACGGTCTTGTGCGCGATGCGCAGGGCAGAAAGATGTCAAAATCGCTCGGCAACGGCATTGATCCTCTGGAGATCATCGACAAATACGGTGCGGACGCGCTCCGCTTTGCGCTGGCAACCGGCAACTCGCCCGGAAACGATATGCGCTTCTCGGACGAAAAGATCGAGGCGGCGCGCAACTTTGCCAACAAGCTCTGGAACGCCTCTCGCTTCGTTCTCATGAATCTTCCCGAGGATTACGACGAAACCGGACTTCCCGATGCTGCGGCACTGACACCCGAGGACAAGTGGATCCTTTCGCGCTATAACGCCCTCGTCGGTCGCGTCACGAGCGACATCGACCGCTACGAGCTTGGCGTTGCACTCGCCGAGATCTACGACTTCACGTGGGACAGCTTCTGCGACTGGTATATTGAGCTTGCCAAGGCGCGTCTGAACGGCAACGATGCAAACGGTGCCGCCACCGCTCGCAAGGTTCTGGTCTACGTTCTCGATGGTATTCTCCGTCTCCTTCACCCCTATATGCCCTTTATCACCGAAGAAATCTATCAGAGCATTCCGCACGACTTCGAGAGCGTGATGATCGCCGACTATCCCACCGTCACCGATACGCTCTCCTTCCCCGAAGAAGAAGCAAATACCGAGCGATTGCTCACGCTGATCCGCGCGATCCGTACCCGCCGCGCTGAAATGAACGTTGCCCCCTCGCGCAAAGCGAAGGTATATATCGTTACCCGCTTTGACACCGCCTTCCGCGACGCGGAAAAATTCCTGCTCCGTCTCGCCTCGGCTCCCGAGGTCGCACTCGTTGATGCATATACGGGTGACGATGCCGTCTCGGTCGTCACCGATGCCGCCACCGCCTATATCCCGCTTGCCGATATGATCGACTTTGAGAAGGAGCGTGCGCGCCTTATGCAGGAGCTTGAGCGCACGCGCGGCGAGATCGAGCGCGTTGAGAAAAAGCTGTCGAACGAAGGCTTCGTTGCCAAGGCACCCGCCGCCGTCGTTGACGGTGAGCGCCAAAAGCTTGAAAAGTACCGTGCAACCGAGCAATCTCTGCTGAGCGAGCTTGAAAAGCTGAAATAATGACAACTAAGCTTTACAATATCAGCGCTTACGATACCGACTTTTCCGCGACCGTTCTCTCGGTCACGGAAAAGAACGGGGCTTATCACGTTGTCCTTGACCGTACACTGTTCTTCCCCGAAGCCGGCGGACAAAGCTGCGACCGCGGCGTGCTCGGCGACATTCCCGTTTCCGCCGTCACGCTATCCGAGGACGGCAGCGTCACGCACATTCTGCCAAAGCCGCTCACGGTCGGTTGTACGGTAAACGGCAGGATCGACTTTGCCTTCCGCTTCCGCAATATGCAGCACCATACGGGCGAGCATATCCTGTCGGGGCTTGCGCACCAAATGTACGGCTTTGAAAACGTCGGCTTTCATCTGAGCGAGAACGGTATGACGCTGGATTTCGACCGACCGCTTCCCAACGACGATTTTCACCCCCTTGAGCAGGCGGCGAACGAGGCAATCACAAGCAATTTTGCAGTCACCGCCTTTTTCCCGAGCAAAGAAGAAGCGCGTCTGCTCACCTACCGTGCGAAGAAGGAGATCGACGGCGAATTACGCCTCGTCAGGATCGACACGGTGGATCTCTGCGCCTGCTGTGCACCGCACGTAAGAAGCACGGGCGAAGTCGGTGTCATCAAGGTGCTGTCCTATGTACACCATAAGGGCGGATGCCGCCTGACCGTCACGGCAGGGCTTGATGCCTACCGCGACTACAGACAAAAAAGCCAAGCGATAGACGCAATCTCGCGTCTCCTGTCGGTGCCGACCGACCGCGTATACGACGGAGTTTCGGCACTGAAC
>JAZLAP010000200.1:0-2625 GCA_045613265.1 Eubacteriales bacterium
AGTGTGCGTCTCCGCGTCAAATACGTGGGGCGCGACTTTGAAATGAACGCTTTGATGGACAGTGGCAATCTTTTGACCGATCCCATCAGCGGTACGCCGGTGATCCTCGTAACGCGGCGTTGCCTTTTGCGGCATCTTCCCGCGGTCGTCCGTACCGCGGACGGCTACGGCAGAAGGGGACCCGGAAGCGGTGTCTTTTTGCGCCCCGTCTTCATTTCTGCCGCCACCGGTACGCGTATGCTGTACGCCTTTACGCCGACGGCACTGTATCACATAGAAGGGAAGCGGGAGCGGCGGCTTTCGGCAACGCTCGCGCTTGACGAACGCGAGGGACAGTACGGCGATTGCGATGCGCTTTGCCCCGCAACACTGATTTCGTGAGGTGTATCTTGAATATTTTTTTACGTATATTTCGTCTGTTTCGCCGCATTTTTGGTTCTGAGCGTCATAGAGGCAGTACAAAAAGTGCGGGAGAGGTCTACTATATCAACGGCTCGGATGTGTTACCGCATCCGCTTTCCGCGGAGGAGGAGGCGGAGGCGATCGCCGCCGCTCCTACCGACAGCCGTGCGAAATCGCGCTTGATCGAGCATAATCTGCGGCTTGTGGTCTACATAGCCAAGAAATTCGAAAATACAGGCGTACATATCGAGGACCTGATCTCGATCGGAACGCTCGGACTGATCAAGGCGATCGGCAGCTTTTGCTCGGAGAAAAACATCAAGCTTGCGACCTATGCCTCGCGGTGTATCGAAAATGAGATCCTAATGTATATAAGGAAGATCGCGGGGCAGCATAAGGAGGTGTCCATAGACGAGCCGCTGAACGTTGATTACGACGGCAACGAGCTTCTTTTGTCGGATATCCTCGGCTCGGAGCCGGATGCCGTCGGGCGCGATATCGAGGAGGCGGAGGAACGGCGGCTGGTACGCGCAGAGGTGGAAGCCCTCTCGGACAGGGAAAAGCTGATCATTGAGCTTCGGTTCGGCTTTGGCGGGCGGAGAGAGCTGACGCAGAAGGAGGTCGCCTCGCTGCTCGGGATCTCGCAATCCTATATTTCACGTCTTGAAAAACGCATTATCGGTGAGCTTCGCGAAAAGATTGAAAGCCGAACGTGAGTACAAACAACCGCAAATAAAAACGCAAATGAAAAAGAAAGTAATAAAATTTCAAAAAACTCTTGACAAGCGGAAATATTTTTGGTAAAATAATGCGTGTTATCGAAATTACTACGTTGAAATATGAGTGAGGTGTAAAAAATGAAGCAGGGAATCCATCCGGATTATAAAGAAGCAACGATCAAGTGTGCCTGCGGTTCCACGGTTGTCAGCCGTTCCGTAAAGGGCGATATGAACGTTGAAATCTGCGCTAACTGCCATCCGTTCTTCACGGGCAAGCAGAAGTTCGTGGATGCCGGCGGTCGCGTTGACAAATTCAAGAAGCGTCTTGCCGCTGTCAACAACAAGTGAGAATTGCTTTAAAAGGCGTTTCGTTGCGTGAGTACGTGCGAACGCCTTTTTGCTTTTTCTTCGTTCTGAAAAGGAGATCATGATGGAAAAGGAAATACAAACACGAGCCGCACTCGTCGGCATCATCCGTTCGACAAAGGAAGCGGAGGAATGTGACCGTTCGCTTGACGAGCTTTCGCGCCTCGTGGCGACGGCGGGGGGTGAGGCGGTCGTGCGTCTCGTTCAGGTGAAAGAAGCCTTTTCACCCGCAACCTGTCTCGGTAAGGGCAAGGTGGAGGAATTGCGGACACTCTGCGAGCATCACGAGATCACGCTTTGCGTGTTCGATTTCGAGTTGTCACCGTCGCAGATCCGTAACCTCGAGGATGGTGTCGGCGTGCGTGTCATCGATCGCACGATGCTGATCCTTGATATTTTTGCACTGCATGCCGTGACGGGCGAGGGAAAATTGCAGGTCGAGCTTGCCCAGCTTCGCTATACGGCGCCCCGTCTTACGGGACAGGGGCAGGCACTTTCGCGTCAAGGAGGCGGTATCGGCACGCGCGGTCCCGGAGAATCCAAGCTGGAGACCGACCGCCGCCATATTCACCGCCGTATCGTTGCTCTCGAAAACGCCATCGCCGAAATGAGCGACACGCGCAAAACCATGCGTGCGGCGCGTGATCGCTCGGGCGTGCCGAAGGTCGCCATCGTGGGATACACCAACGCGGGAAAATCCACGCTTCTGAATTATCTGACGGATGCGGGCGTGCTTTCCGAAGATAAGCTGTTCGCAACGCTTGATCCTACCACGCGCCGTCTCGTTCTGCCCGAGGGCGAGGAGGTGCTCGTTACCGATACGGTCGGTCTCATCCGCCGCCTGCCGCACCATCTTGTCAAGGCATTCCGCTCCACGCTCGACGAGGCATCCTACGCCGATATCCTGATGATCGTTGCCGATGCATCTGACGAGGAGTGTGAGGAGCATCTCGCCGTCACGAGGGCATTGCTTTCCGAGCTGTCGGCGGCAGATAAGCCGACACTGCTTGTGTATAACAAATGCGACCGCGCCCCTGCATTTGCCGACGGCTTCCCCGAGGGCGACGGCGATACCGTATTCATTTCGGCAAAAACGGGTGCAGGCGTGGATCGCTTATTGCTCACGCTTCTGCATAAG
>JAZLAP010000201.1:0-1849 GCA_045613265.1 Eubacteriales bacterium
CACACCCGAAAAATCCAGTTCACCCGCTTGGCATCTCTCAGCCAGACGGCGATATGCGCCCACGGGAGAGGAGCCCGTTGCCAAACCCAACACACAGTTCGGCTTCTCCAACACCTGCGCACCGATCAGCTCGGCCGCCTTCTCACTCAGCTCATCATAGGTCTTGACCTTGATAAATTTCATAGTTGATTGTTCCTCCGATGGTTTATTTTGTTGCTTTTCAGCTTGCATACTTGATGTACGGTACGATCCCGGGGATGCTCCCATCACACGGTGAAAAACCGTGCTGAAATAGTTCGGATCAAAATATCCGACCATGGATGCGACCTCCCCGACGCGCCGCCCGCTCTGTAAAAGCATGGCCGCGTGGCGCATCTTCATATCGGTGAAAAAGCGCATCACTCCCATGGCTGCGTATTGCGAAAAGATCTTCTTCAAACTGGAAAGGCTCATGGCCGACATCAACGCGATCTGTTGTGCAGTCAACGATTCGTCAATATGCTCGCGCAGAAGTCCCACAACCGCCGTAAACTGTAATGCGGGTCCCGAATGCAGCGGCTTTTCGTTGCTACCGCCGCGACCGAGCAGATCGAGAAGCAACAGCTCCAGCCGTAATCTTTGGGCATTGAGCTCCTGACAGTCGGTTCGCTTGATTGCCGTCCGCACAGTCTCGCAGATGCTGACCAGCTTTTCACACTCCCTCGGAAGCGGTCGCAGGACACGTCCCGAGTAAAAGGGCATATTGGCCGCATAGAACGACAGATTCAACACGTGCGGCTCACTGTCAAGTTCGGCCCAGATACGGTGAAATTCCTGAGGGGGATGGAGGATCATCTCACCCTCCTGCAGCGTGTAGATCTCCTCACCCGCCGTCACACCGACCGCGCCCTTGATCACGTAGACCAGCTCATAGAAGGGATGGGCCTCGCCTTCAAACGCGTAACCTCTCCGAAAAAAACGATTTAAAGAGTCATAAAACGCCAAAATATCGGGACATCTTGTGATCGCCACACCACGTCCCGTGCGCCCTTCTCTCAAAAAAAAGTCCTTTTTCATAGATAAATTACCCAAAAGCCCTTGTTTTTTTTCGTAACATATGCTATAATGAATGCCGTGCGTGGCAAAAGCGTGCCGCTTATTCTTTATTAGTATACCACAAAATTGCTTCTATTACAATAGTTTTTTTACTTTTTTAAGGAGAGGATTGCATTATGAGTACAGATCTTGGTAGAATTCTGAGACAGTTTGATATTGATCTGGACGTCCAGAACTACGGCAACGGACACATCAATGATACCTATCTTGTCGAGGGCGTTCCGCGCACCATTCTGCAACGCATCAATACCGCGATCTTCAAGGATCCCGACGCCGTGATGGACAATATCGCGGCCGTTACCTCTCATCTGGTCAAAAAGATCACCGAGGCGGGTGGAGATCCTCATCGCGAGACACTGACCGTGATCCAAACGATGGACGGTAAGAATTATTTCAGAGATACGGACGGCAGCTGCTACCGCATGTACCGCTTCATTCACGGCGCGATCTCGCATGACAGAGCAAAAAACCCCGAGATGTTCGCGGCCTCCGCGCATGCCTTTGGAAAATTCCAGAGAATGCTTGCGGACTTTCCCGCACACACACTTCACGAGGTCATTCCGAAGTTCCACGATACGTCCGACCGTCTGCGTCAGTTCCGCGAGGCCCTGGCAAAGGATGCCGCAGGACGCGCCGCATCGGTACAGGACGAGATCAACTTTGTGCTTGCACACGCCGATTGTGTCAGTATCGTGACCGACGCGATCGCCGACGGCTCGGTTCCGCTTCGCGTAACGCACAATGACACCAAGCT
>JAZLAP010000202.1:0-6809 GCA_045613265.1 Eubacteriales bacterium
GTAGGCTCGGGATCGGGAGTAGGCTCGGGATCGGTGGGGGCGATCGCCTCTCTCATTGCCGCATCGGAGGCGGCGAGCTTTGTTTCAAAGATGAGCGGATCGGTATCCCATTGATCGAACAGGATGCTCTCCAGCTCGTTCTTCCACTCTCTGTAGGCTGCATCAAGCGATTCGAAGAGGTGGATATCGACGGTGCTATGCAGAGTATTGTAATTCTCGCGCAGAGCTACGAGCGCGGCGGCTTTTGCCTCTTCGAATACATGCGCGCGGAAGGCAAGGCGTGCCGCCTCGATCGCGGGCAAAACGTCTGCGCCGACGTAGACGGCAAGATAATCTTCACCGTATTTCTCAAGGAAGGCGGCGTAAGCAGCTTCGGCGGCAAGAATCAGCTCCTCGCCTGCCGTACCGTTCAGGTAATCCTCACTGTTGAGGAAAATGTCTCTGTAGGTCTTCAGCATTTCGCCGTCGGTAGTGGCGGCTGCAATAAAAGCGTCATACGCGGTACGCGCTGTCTCGATCGCGGGCAAAACGTCCGTACCGACATAGAGCTTCACGTATTCTTTGCCGTAGGTTTCGAGGAAGGCAGCGTAGGCTTGCTCGGCTTCCAGAATTTTTTCTTCGCCCGCCTTGCCTGCAAGGTACTCGTCCGTTGCAAAGATGGCGATATAGGTCTTGAGAGCGTTACCGTCTGCAGTTGCGGCGGCAACAAACGCATCGTATGCGGCGCGAGCAGCCTCGATCACGGGCAGGACGTCGGTGCCGACGAAGGTGGCGAGATAGCTTTCGCCGTATTTTTTGAGGAAGGCAGCGTATGCCTCTTCGGCATCGATGATCAGCTCCTCGCCCGCTCTGCCCGACAGATATTCTTCATTGCCGAAGATCTCCTTATACGCTTTCAGGAGATCGGCATCCACCAGGGCTTCGGCAACAAGCGCATCGTACGCGGCACGAGCGGTCTTGATGACGGGCAGAAGGTCAAGCCCCAAGAATTCTCCGACGTATTCCTCGCCGTATTTCTTGACGAAGGCGGAGTATGCCTGCTCTGCTTCAAGGATCTTTTCTTCGCCCGCCTTGCCGGATAAATACGCGCCGCTTGACAGAATACTCTTGTACTCCTTCAGCGATTCGCTGTCCGTAACGGCGGAAAGCAAAAGGTCTCCGAAGAGGCGGCGTGCCTCAAGAAGCGTTGCGAGATTGGTTATGTAAACGTCAACGTAATCCTCAAATCCGATATAGTGGAGAGAATAGCTTTCGTACTCTGCCTCGGCGGCGGCGATCAAGGGATCACTGCCAAGCGTGAGCGTTTCAATGGCGGCGATCTTTTCCATAACGCGTGCGGCACGCTCCTTCGCGAGCGCGACGATCGCATCGTACGCCGTGCGCGCCTCCACCAGGGTATCATAGGCACTGCCGATGATCGCGCTTCCGCGGTTTTCCTCGTCGATCGCGTTGTCATTTACCCAGCTCTTGTAGGCGTTTTCGGCAAAAAGCAGACGTCCTTCGGCGGCAAGATCCACAACGCCGATCTCTCGGATGGCGACACGGACGACCTCGGCATGGGCATCGGCAGCCTTCAACGCCTCATATCGCTCGCGCGAAGCCATTACGGCGGTGACAAGGTCGATCTTTCCTTCCGTATAGGAAAGACCTTCAATGCGGTTTTCAAAAGCGACACCGTAGAAAAACAGGACGGCATGCTTGTCCTCGGGGAGTGCCAACGCGGCATCAAGTGCTGCTTCCGCACGCTCGATCGCCTTCAGACAGTCGTTGGTATAGGTGACGGCGGCATTCTTATACACAAGGGAAAGGGCATCGTGCACAAGGTCGATGCGCGTTTTCGAAAGCGCTGTTTGTGCTTTCGTCTCTTCGAGAATGGCTTCGGCTTCGCTTAACACCGAGGACATCAGAATACGAAGCCCCGCGGCATCGTATAGGCTTGTCAGGTGCAGGAGTGTATCGTTGTCGTACATTTCCTTGTTGCCGAGCACCTGCTGCTGATAGTAATCGCGAAGTGCAAGGTAAAGCTCAGCCTTAACGTCGCCGCTCAGAATGTTGTCGGCATGCGTAAGGTAACGATCGACGCTTTCTTTATACAGCTTGGCGTGTGCCAACGCCAGCGCGGGCGTTTCGGCAAGGGAAATGGCAAACAGCGTTTCGGCGCGGTCCTTTTCTGCCAGAACGCGGAGATGCTCGGGGAGACGGGAAAGATCAATCGAGCGGACGAGATCCTCGGCTTCGGTCTTGTCGGAAAAAAGAAGCGAAAGGTCGGCAAGGAAGCGGTCGCGCACCTCGTCCACCTCGGAAGCCGTTGCCGCAGAGAGAACGTCGTTCACGGCGTTTTCGTAAAGCGACAGGATTCCAAAGTCATCCTTATGCTCGTTATAGTGACGGTTTTCTCCCATAACGGCGATGGCGGCACTCTTGTATTCACGCAGGGTATCGCGCACAACGGTGTTGACGTACACGGCGGCGGTATAGCCGTTATAGGAATATGCAATGCGCGCGACGGCACCCCCCGCGATCTCGGCACTGTAGGTGACCATATCGGCAGTAACGGGTACCTCTTCGATGCTGCCGTCGCCGTGTGACACGATCAAAACCAGACCGTCGTAGCGGAAGCTCTCGCCGATCGCGTATTCGGTATCGGTAGGATAGGCGTCAAGCGCCAGAGTAAAGGGCTTTTTCTCGTCGCAGGCGGTAAACAGGGTGAGCGATAACAGGATTACCGCAAGGATGGAAAGAATTTTTTTCACGGTTTTGACCTCTTTCTGTTTGTTTTTCGGTGGGAGTTATTCACGCTCGCGGTCGTCGAGAATGGCAAGTCCGAGACGAAACGCCTCGACAACGGTGCGCCGATCCGGCGTATCGACGCCGTGGAAGGTTGGCTCCATGGTACGGTACAGCTCGCCGCGCACGCTCATGTCGCGTCGAAAACGCTCGGCGTCGGCATTCGGGAGCGTGGTGTCGGTCAGCCGCAGACCGTAAAGTCCCATGTCTTCGCTGATCTGCGGGATGAGAAGCGGGGGAGGAAGGCTTCCCGAGAGAACGAGACGGAGAAAGGTATCGTTACCGTAGCCGCCGTCGCGCACGGCTTCCTTGATCGCCTTACGCACGTCCGCAGGTGTTATGCATCCGTCGAGCGGAAGCTCGCGCACAACGTAACGGCGCGCGGCGTAGCGTGAGGCTTTGTGGGAGATACGGAAGCCTCTTTCCGTCTTGCTCGCGGTAAGCGTGACGGTCTCGCCGTATCCCGGCGTTTCGAAATTGCGTCCCTCTGCACATCCGGGGGAAAGGATAAAAGGGTCTTCGCTGTAGACGGTATGCGCGGTGGAGGAGAAATCGCCGATCGCCGTAATATCGGCACCAAAGGCGCGGACGGCGCGGAGCGTTTCGACGTCAGCCCTTCCGAAGAAGGTAAGAACGTGCAGCTTTTCGTCGGCAGATGAATGCAGTCCCGTCAGAATGTCTGCGGGCAAAAGACTACTTTCGCCTGCGGGTGGCGGAAAACCGTAGAAGGTTACATCGTCAAAATCAAAGCGCGTTGCCCCTTCCTCGGAAAAAACAAAGACGTTTTCGGGAATGCGGTTGGTGGCATACAGGGGCTTGATCAGACCACGGTCGGCAGAGCCGGGAGCAATCACGACCGTCAAGCCTTTGTGTTGGTTTAACGTGGAAAGGAAAAAAGAAATGCTGTCGCTCGTTACGAAGGAAGCATCAAAAAGATCGCCGCAGAACAGAACGTAGCGTATTCCGTCCGCTTCTGCTTTTTCCAGCAGTGCGGCAAAGCTTTCCCGTGCTTCCGCGCGGCGCTTTTTCGCCATGTCCGCCGTATGATAGGCAAAGGGGGCGTCGAGACGCAGTCCGCCGCATACGAGAATGCGACAGGGGGCGACAAGATCCGTCATAATGCTCCTTTCTCGGGTGTGCAACACGCATGTACACGCGCCGCGTTTGCCCGTATAAGTCAGTATACAGTAATATTATAGCACTTTCGGAAGACTGTTGCAAGATATTATGTAAAAAATTAAAAAAATTCTTGTCTTGCTGCAAAGGTTTTTTTCAAAAAACACTTGAAATGTGTAAAAGTCCATGATAAAATAAAGGCAGAACGATAAAGATATGGAGGGTATGCTATGCTGAACACTGCGGTCCGCAATACGGGCAAGCTGATTCGTGCAACCGTGAAGGAAGAGGGAAAGCGAATCGGCAACCGTTTTACGAAAAAATCCATGGCAAGATTGCTTGCCTCTTTTTCTGATTACGCCGAAAGGCAGACGGTGAGGCTGCTTGATGCGGGAGCGGGAACCGGAATTCTGACTGCCGCCGCCGTGGAAGCTATGGCGGAGGCGGGTGTCAAGGAGATATACGCCGATCTTTATGAGATTGAGCCGTCCTACCTTCCCATTCTCGAAACCAATATGCGTCGGGTGCGCCGTAAGTGCCACCATGACTACAAGGTACGTTTTCGCTTCCGCATTATATCCGAGGACTTCCTCGCGGCGTATGCGGAGGAGCGCGGGGAGAACGAGCGTTACGACTACGTTTTTCTTGCCCCCGACGATACGATCATGGATAAGAACGATCCTTCCGTTTCGGCATATCGTACAAGCTTCAGCGTTCCCGTTTCGCGTGCTTACTACTTTTTCGATGCCGCCTTGCGTGCGCTGAAGGACGACGGTGAACTGATCGCCGTTATGCCCGTTGCCTTTGCGACTGCCGATCTTCCCGAAAAGCTTCGTGCGAAAATGTTCAGTGAATGCACACTGATGCGTATCCAGCTTTTCAGCGAAAAGGACAAGATCAGGGATACGAGCGGTACCACGCGTGATCGCCTGCGCAGCGATATGATCCTGCACCTGAGACGCGGTGCTTCGCCCGCCGAGATCACAATGGCGGGCTCCTACGACTTCGGGGAAACGGTTCACTTTACGGCGGTTCTGCCGCATTCCTTCGTTGTGCGCGGAGATGAAAAGCGTATTCTTTTGTTCCAATCGCAAAAGGAGCTGCGTGCCGTCAGCGTTCTGGAATCGTTGCCGACGACGCTTGCCAAGGAAGGACTCCGTATGCGCACGGGACTCACGCTTCCGTCGCGCTATCCCGAGCTTCTTGCCGACAGACCCGAAAACGGTGCCATCCCGCTTCTTTCTCCGCGCGGTATTGCAAACGGACACATCGCCTTTCCGATCGCCGAGAAGCAGCAGTTTATCATTCCGCGTATTCCGTCCCTTGCGCAAAAGAATAAAAACATGCTTCTTTTGAAGCGTGTACCCGCCAAAAGCGATGGACGGCATCTGTTTGCCGCCGTCTATCTTGCATCGCAGATCCCGTACGCCACCGAGATCAGTACGCAGAACAAGCTGATCTATATCGACTTTGAGGACGGTCGCGAAATGGATGCTCCCTATCTGCACGGGCTTTACGCACTTTTCAATTCCACGACCTACGAATGCTATTGCTCGATCCTCTCCAAGTCCTCGCAGGTCAATGCGGGCGAATATAAAAATCTTCCGTTGCCCGACGCGTCGATCGTCCGCGCGATCGGCAGACGTATGATGACCACGCGTCAGTTCTCGGCACACGTTTCGGACGTTCTCGTCAAGAGCGCGCTCTATCTTGCCGACGAGGAATAAGACGAGGAACAAAATGATTCCATGCAAGGCGCTTTGAAAAAATTCATACATATTTCGAAAAAAAACGTAAAAAATATGAAAAAGCCCTTGCATTTTCGTCATTTGTGTGGTACAATAGATAAAAATGTGCCGCTACGGCGGTTGATATACGTTCTTTAAGGAAGGCAACATCTATGAATTTGTTTATTGCAATCGTTCTTCTTCTCGTATCGGTGTTTCTGATCATCGCCGTTTTGATGCAGCAGGGCAAGTCGCACGGACTTTCCGGCTCGATATCGGGCACGGCGGAGACCTTCTACGGCAGAGATAAGGGCACGGCTGTTGATCGCTTGCTGAGCAAGCTGACGACTGTTTTCAGCATCCTGTTCGTCGTCGTCGTTCTCGCTGTGTATATCGCACAGCCCGATTACTCGCAGAGCTATGAGCTTGTCGGTAACGCATGGCAGTCCGCCTGCGGTTACTTCCCCGGCTAAGAAAGAGAAAGCGGTCGCAAAAGGCGACCGCTTTCTTCTTTGATCGGAATTTTCCCGAAAAGCTGAAAACCAAAGGATCATTATGAAAAAGAGAAAAAATGAAAGAAAACAGAAAAATACGCCGTTTGGAAAAAGCAAGCGCGAAGGACAACGCAAGCGAGCTTCGCAGGCGGCGACACTGCGCTCACGGCGAGCGGATGGCACGGCGCGTCCTTCGCGCACACGAACGGTTGAGGGGATATTCTCCGCAACGCGCCACGGCTACGGTTTTTTGACGGCAGACGGATACCGCGAGGATATTTTTATCCCCGCACATCAGGCGGCATACGCCGTTCACGGCGACCGCGTTCGCGCTACCGTCACGGGCGGCAGAAACGGCGGCTTTGACGGAAGGATCGACGCGATTCTCGATTACGGCGCTCTCCGCATCGTCGGCGTTACGGCGAGCGAGAGCTTCCTTTTGCGCGGGAAAAGGCGCAGTATCCTGCGCCGACTCCTTTTGCCCGATGATACACGCTTCGGAGAAGAGATCGAGCTTGAGGGCAACGTCACCTGTGGGGATGGCGAAAAGGTCGAGGCATGCCTGATCCGCCACAAAAACCGCCCTGTGACTGCCGAAATTTTGCGTTCCTTCGGCAAAGCCGGCACGAAAGGCGCGAATTACGCCGCCATCCTTGCCGCAAACGGCATTCCCGACGTCTTTCCC
>JAZLAP010000203.1:0-2760 GCA_045613265.1 Eubacteriales bacterium
AGTAGACAGAGATCTCGATCCCTCTATGGAAGGGTCTCGTACCGAATGCAACGTTTTCACCCGCAATGATGATCTCGGCGAGGTCCTTAGCCTCATAGAAGGCGAGATTACCGATCTCCGTTACACGTGCGGGGACGTAGATCGAGCGCAGACTTGCGGCGCCGTAGAAAGCGTATGCGCCGACCGTGACCGGCGCGTCGGGAAGTTTCAGCTCCTCGATCGCTCCGCAGCAAAAGAAAGCGTAGTCATCGATCAGGGCAAGTCCATTGCCGAATGTGATCTCCGACAAGGTCGCGGCGTTCTGGAATGCGTAGCTGCCGATCGAGATCAAGGAATCCGGGAAGGTGACCGAGTAAAGTCCCGTACAACCCTTGAACGCCGAATTGCCGATCGTAACGACACCTTCGGGCAAGACAAGCTCGCTCAAGGCGGTGCAGTCGCGGAACGCTGCCGTACCGATCGTCTTCGTACCGCCGAGGTCGATATTAGCGAGAACGGTACAACCGCGGAAGCTGCCGATACCGATTTCGGTAACACTGTCGGGCAGACTTACGCTCGTAATGTGGGTGAAGGTAAAAAACGCGTAGTCGCCGATGCTCGTTATCCCTTCCTCAACCGTCACACTCGTGATGACGTTGCGATAGGTGTACCATGGCGTACGCGACGCGGTGACATAATCCTCCATGTCGCCCGTGCCCTTAATAATCAATTCTCCTTCGCCCGAAAGCTGCCACGTAGCATTAACGCCGCAACTTCCGCCGGTGCCGCAGCTTCCGTTCGCAGCAGTCTCGGCAGAAGCACCAATGCTTCCCATGAGACATGCCATTGCGGTCAGGATGCACAGAAGCCACAGTACCGTTAACAGTTTCATCTTTTTCATCGTTTTTCTCCTTTGTTGGAATTTAATTTTTCCGTTCTGTTTAATCTCATTTTACCTTAATATTAATAAACGGTAAATCAATACCTACATTTTATCATCAAATCCTTTTTCTGTCAAGCTTTTTTTGCAAAATTTCCCATCGTTCAGGGAGATTTTCTGCATTCCTTCACTGCCAAAAGAAATACCAAGCAAAATGAAAATTGAAGTTTACATTTCGCTTGGTGTTTGTTTGCTTTTCAACAAAGTCGACAAAGATCTCGAGGTTCTTTACGCCGAAATAGCAGGTACAGGCACGGCAACAAAGGTTGCCGTGCCTGTACCTGTCAAGATGCATGAATGTATTACGCTACAGGGTTACCATTACTATCGTAGTGCCAGAAGCCGCTGCCTGTCACGCTCTCTCTATAGTAATAGCGCGTTGCGAAAGCAAAGAAAACATTGTTGTTCCCGATCGCGATCCTGTTCCAGGAAGCCTCATTTGTACCACCGTAATAAATGGTGGAAAGTGCGGTGCATCCATCAAAAGCATACTTTTTAACGCTCGTAACACTCGCAGGAATCACCACAGTAGAGAGCTTGTTACAGCTACGGAATGCGTATTCGTTGATCGTTTTAAGCTTGCTGCCTTTTCCGAAAATAACACGTTCCAAATTATCGCAATCGTAGAATGCACCGGTTCCGACGGAAGAAAGCGAGCCACTTGCACCCTTCGTCACCGTCAAAAAATCTTCAATATCCACAATGTTATCCATATCAACATCGTCCGCGCCGTCGATAAGTGTTACATTGTCGCCAATTTTCACACTAACGATAATATCGTTGTTGCAGAACGCCTGTATTCCGATCTTTGTAACCGGCTTGCCGCAATAAAATGACGGAATAACCACGTCAGTCGCCGTTCCCGTGTAACCGGTAACAACATAGGATTGACCGTCGCTCGAAAGCTTGAAAATAAGACCTTCTGTGTAGAAGCAATCTCCGCAAGCATCACACACGTCATCGTCACCGTAGGCGTGTCCCAATGCCGGAATCACTGTGGTCGCAATCGTTACACCGCAAGCTACGCAAACCTGATGCTTCGAACCGTTTGCCGTACAGGTGGCTGCAAGATCGACGATCCACTCACCATCCGTATGTTTGGATTTCGGGATTGCCTCGGTTTTCGTTGTACCGCATCCGCTACAGGTATAGGTCTTCACGCCGTCAACGGTACAGGTAGGCGCCTTAGTAACGACGCCGCCATTCCACGCATGTGCATGTGCCGTAGTCCATACGGCCGGCTTGCCGCCCACGTAATGCCAAAACGCATTGGGAGTAGCGGGTTCGCTCGCGCTATAATAATATGTAGCAGCATTTTTGAGCGAATTGTTACCGGCGGCAATCTCTATGGAATTCCATGCATCAACACTCGCTCCGCCGTAGTACACCGTTTTCAGCGCCGTTGCATTGTAAAAGGCATAACCGGCAACTGTCTTAATGTCTGCAGGAAAAACAATCTCTTTCAATGCCGTTGCGTTGTAGAAGGCATAGGTGTCAATTACAGTTACTCCATCGGAAAGCGAAATGCTTGCCAGCTTCGCACAACCCGAGAAAGCGTAGCTGCCAATTCTCGTCACGCTTGCAGGAAGGCTTACATCGGTCAGTACGGAGCAACCGTAGAAGGCGTATTTTCCGACGTTCGTCACACCGTCCTCAATCACGACCTTTTTCAGTGCATTCTTGTATAGAGAAGCCCACGGAACTGCGCTCGGACCGGAGAAATCTGTCATTTTGCCGTTGCCCGTAACCGTCAGCGTTGCGGTGTCGGGATCGTACAGGGCGATCACGTTATCCGATGCGGTTGCGGAAATATTCATTTTAACGTAATAGTTGAGATTATT
>JAZLAP010000204.1:0-14992 GCA_045613265.1 Eubacteriales bacterium
CCGCACGCCGTAGGCGTAGCGGAATCCGGTTCGCATTCGCCGCTCGGAGATCGACAAGCTCGCTTGTCAGGCGCAGGGCGCGCGAATTCTCGCCAATGGCGAGATAAGGGTGGCAGTGAAATCGGCAAGCATTTCTTTCAACACGACTCAAAACGAAGCACCCCAAACGGGGTGCTTTTCGTTTTGGAGGCGCCACTCTTTCATCGCTCCGCGCTCCGCACGCCGTAGGCGTAGCGGAATCCGGTTCGCATTCGCCGCTCGGAGATCGACAAGCTCGCTTGTCAGGCGCAGAGCGCGCGAATTCTCGCCAATGGCGAAATTCCGGGAAGGTGGCGCAACATGTCTTGATAAAGGATGCCTAACGGCATTTCCGGGCAAGGGAGCAGAAGTGAACCTTTCCAGACACTTTTTTGACCACGCGTATTGAAAAAAGTTGAAATATGTGGTACAATGATGTCACAATAAACTTATGAAAGGTGAGAAATACAACGTGTTAGAACTTAAAAATAACATATTTGAAAATATTGAAGCTACCCCGAAAGAACATTATACATTTCAATTTGATCCGAGCGCAATAGTACCTGTTGAGAAAAAATACATAGGGCTAATGAAAAAACGAATGTTAGGTTCAATTATTGCGAGTATTATTCTTGTGATTGCCGGAGTATTTTCTGACAGAGCTTTTTTAGGCTTCGGAATAGGAGTATTATTTATCAGCGTAGTTGGACATATCAAGGGAATAACAGCATATAAAAAGCTTTATGCGAAAAGTAATGACAAGTACGCAAAAACATTGTATGATTATACCCTATATGACAATTTCTTGATTGTTTGGATCTCCTCGGAGGATGCAATTCGACAAATAAAAGTGAAATTAGACGAAATAAAAAAAGCACAAGTAATTGCAGATATTCTTGTTATGGAAATTGATGGGCAATTATTTCTTATGAAGAAAGATAAACTGGTTGAAAATTCTTATTTTCTTACCGTTTGCAATAAAAAGTAAGTGGCATCTTTTTTGTCAACACGACTCAAAACGAAGCACCCCGTTTGGGGTGCTTTTCGTTTTGGAGATGTCACTCTTTCATCGCTCCGCGCTCCGCACGCCGTAGGCGTAGCGGAATCCGGTTCGTATTCGCCGCTCGGAGATCGACAAGCTCGCTTGTCAGGCGCAGAGCGCGCGAATTCTCGCCAATGGCGAAATTCCGGGAAGGTGGCGCAACATGTCTTGATAAAAGATGCCTAACGGCATTTTAGGGCAAGGGAGCAGAAGTGAACCTTTCCCATGTTATTTTAGGGGAGATATTTGTGATTTTTCATCGCAAATATCTCCCCTTGTTTGTTATTTGCAAAAAAATCTTTGTTAAAAAATATGTCTTGAAAGGATACGTTCAGGTCCCTGTAGAACGGAAGATATCTCATATGTAGTGCGAATCACGCAAGTGCTTACGACGTCATTTTGACGGATATGAATTTTGCAGTTTTTTATATGCCATAGGCGTGATACCGACATATTTTTTGAAGATTTTTATAAAATAAGAGCAATCGTTGAACCCGCAATCGTAGCAGACTCCGGTTACGTCGCCTCCTTTTTTTAGCAATTCTTTTGACATCGCAATTTTTTTTGCTTGTATAAAGGTTTTCAGTGGAGTTCCTATCTGTTTGCTGAAATAGTTTGATAAATACTGGGGTGATACCCCCAGTGCAGATGAAATTTCGGCAGTGGACTGAATTTCCGCGGTATGCTCAGCTACGTAAGTCAAAATATCCTTCAGAAGCTTAGGGGGAGATGTGGTCATGCAGGTGTTGTCGTGGTTGTTGAACGAGTTGCTCAGTACATAATGCTGATTGAGCTCGGCTAAAAATTGCAAAAAAAGCCCTAATGCTCTGAGTTGGTCATCGCATCCATCGTGAAAGCAATTGCTGATAGAATATAGTATTTTCAAAAGTTCCTCACTCTTGTTTTTCGTCGAAATTAAATTTCCGAATTCACAAGAATGATTTAATATCTGTTTCAGCGGATCCAATTCCATCGCGTCAAAGGTATGTTCCTCCAACAAAAAATAAAATCTTTCGTATGGTCCTTCTGTCAGAGGAAGCGCTTTATGTACCTCTCGGGGGTTGATCATAATGACATCTCCGCGCGTTAGTTTGTATAATGAATCCTCTACAATGAAATGATGATTCCCCGAAACATAAATATAAATTTCTACGTGATTGTTCAAATGAAGCACATGATTGTCGGGTCTATCGATGCTTTTGCGATGCGAAAACTGTATAGGTCCGGATCGACCGATAGCACGGATATTGGCATTTAAGGAGAATTGATCAGTCATTTAGCCACCCTATTAAATAAATACCATAAATCGCGTAAAAAGTAATAGAAACAAAATTTATTACGCGTTATAATTATATCATGCACATTGAATTTTGTCAAGAACTGATTCAGGCAACACTATTTCTACCATCGAAAGGAGAATGCTATGTACATTTCCATTTTTTCAGACGAATTTTACAAGGACATCTACGAGGTATTGCCCGTAATGAAAGAGTGGGGGATGACACACGTGGATTTCCGCGGCATGATCAACGGGAAACCGATCGAAAAGCAAAGCGAAGAGGAGCTTCACGAATTAAAGAAGGCATTGGATAAATACGGACTGAAAGCAGGTGTGATACAGTCCTCTCTCTGCAAAGTACACTTACCCGACAGAGAACGACAGAAGCAAGAAATGGAGAAGCTTGAGGGTATCATAAGGGCATCGAAAATATTGGATACAAGGCTTGTACGAAGCTTCTTTTATTGGCAGCACAAGCCGGAGGATCCTGCCTGCGGAGAACTTGCCACGCGTCCCGATGCTCTTGCCGAGGTCATCGAGATGTTTGCACCTGTTGCAAAACGGGCAAAGGAGGCGGGCTTGATCCTCGGATTTGAAAATTGCGGTGTTACTCCCAACGAGGTGATCTGTGTTCTGGAAGCATTGAACGAGCCCGAATGGGGAATGGCGTGGGACGTTTCCAATATGTTTGAATCCCTTCCCGAGGCAGAGGGAGATTGTGTAGACTATTTCACAAGGGCACTCAAATATGCCAATATGGTACACGTCAAGGCGCGGGGTGTTTCCGCTATTCCCGAATTGAAATACAAAAAGGTTCCGTGGGATCGAGTGCTTGGCGGGGTTGCGGTTACGGGAAAAAATATGCCGATCTCTATCGAAACGCACGTCCCGAAGGAAGCGCCGCTTGATAAAGCAGAAACCTGCAAGAGGGTATACGATTATATCAAAAAGACGATTCCTGCCTCTGCCCCCGGCGACATGAAATCTGCTCTTACGCCCAAGCTTCGCTTTGACAGACCTTATGCCTGCGATCCCGTTCGTATGGTGGTTGTCGGTCTTGGAATGGGGAAAAATCGCTGCAAGCAAATAGAGGATACTTGCGGCGTTGCGCTTTACGGTGTTTGCGATATCAATGAGGAGAAAGCCAAAGCAATCGGTAAGATGTACAAGGTTCCTTACAGCACGGACATCAACGTTTTCTTGCATGATCCTTTGGTTGAGGCAATGTATATCGTCACTCCCACGGGTACGCATTGTGATATTGCCGAGCAATGTTTACGAGCGGGAAAGCACGTGCTTGTGACCAAGCCGATGGACGTGGATCATCGAAAATGTATCCGTGTTGCGGAATTGGCAAAGGAACTCGGACTGTTGTTTGCGTGCGATTTTGATCTGCATTTTCGCGGTGCTCTGACCGAGTTAAAGCTTGCGGTGGACGACAACTTTTTTGGAAAGCTGAAATCGGCGAATATCATTTTGAACATTAAAAGAACCAAGGACTATTTTGAAGAAAACGGCGGTTGGCGCGGCACATGGGCGCTCGATGGGGGCGGAGCACTCAGCAATCAAGGAATTCACGAGATCGACCGCATCCTGTCGATATTCGGTATGCCTCAAACGGTAAGATGCGCAGTGGCTACGCAAACCCACGATATAGAGGCTGAGGATTACGGTATTGCTGAAATGAAATTTGAAAACGGTATGATAGCAAGACTTTCCTCGACTACCTCTTATCCCGCATCCTCCTGGTACACTCGCTTGGAGGTATACGGAGATCTTGGTGCGTATCTGCTTACGGCGGGAGGACCGGAAGGAAATCACGTATATTGGTGGAGTCAAGGAGCGTGGAGCGAGGATTCACCATATCCTGTCAGGAAAGAGTGGAACCAAGCTGCGGATAATTTTGCCAATGCATTGCGAACGGGTGAGCCTCTTATCGTAACGGCAGAAAACGGAATTCGTTCACGCTACGTATTGGATAAGCTGTACGAGAGTGCACGGAATGAAGACAGATGGATCAATATTTGAATGTTTTCGCACAGATTTTCGGCACAATTGCCATTTTGTGTTCCCTTATCATTTATTCCAGGCGCAGCAGAAGCAAGCTGCTGATATTCAAATGTATTCAGGATCTTTGCTGGCTTGCACATTATTTGTTGTTATCCGTGTTCCCATCGGCGGCAAGCAGTTTTCTTTGTGTCGGCAGATCCGTTGTGTTTTACAGAAGCACCGATGAAAAACAAAGGAACAAATTCTTTTTAGGCTTGTTTCTTTGTCTGTATGCGATTTCCGCGATCCTTACTTGGAAGAATATTTTCAGCATAATACCTGCCGTCAGTTCATCGGTCTCCACGGTAGCCTTTTGGATGAAAAAGACAAAGCACATAAAAATGCTTTGCATTTTAGCGGCACTGCTCACTTTGAGCTATAACGTCATCGTAGTACACTCAATCACCGTATATGCGGGCGTCGCGTTTACGATTTTGACTTCTGTTTTTTCTCTTCTGAAGCTGCGAAATGAAGAGAAAAGAGATTTCATGAGGCACAATCGTACCGAAGAGAAAAACGGACGATGATTATGTCGGTGTCGCACGCGATACAGAGAGATCCTTGTGCATTGGCATCTTTTTTGTCAACACACCTCAAAACGAAAACGGTACGCAACGCGTACCGTTTTCGTTTTGGAAACGTCGTCACGAATCCGAGCGTGCTCTGTGCGCGGAAGCGCGCAGAAACCGGTCCGCATACCCCGCCCGAAGATCGGCGAGCTTGCTTGCCGGGCGCAGGGCGAGGGTATATTCACCGAAGGCGAAGTGAGGGGGGGGCGGAGCAACGCGTGCCCCAAAAAGCATCCCTCTTTTTCGCTCGTCGGGTCTTGAAAAATACCGAAAACTGTGCTATAATGAAACCAAGAAAGGCGGTGGAGATATGAAAAACATCGAATTTTTAAAGGGCGGAAGCGCATATATTGCATCCAAAATTGAAGAGGCGATCCAAGATCAGAGCCGCACGGCTGCGGTCAGCGGTAATTGGGAAATCGACGAAGCCGTTCGGTTGCCTTCGAATTTCACGTTGATTCTTGAAAATGCTCATTTGCGAATGGCGGACGGCGTTTACTCCAATATGTTCGTGAATGAAAATCACGGTACCGAAATCGGACGAACCGTAGGCGGCACAGACAGAAACATCAGTATAATAGGTCGCGGTACGGCTGTTCTCGACGGCGGAAAATACAACGGTTTATCCGAAAAGAATGCGCAGCAGAACGGGTTGCCGCCCATCTGGAAAAACAACCTTGTTTTATTTACAAACGTCGATGGATTTAAAATCGCGGGAGTCTCCTGCATCAACCAGCGTTGGTGGGCGCTTAATTTTGTTTATTGCTCCAACGGATATCTCGGAAATATTGATTTTTGCGCCAACGATACTGCGATCGATGCAAACGGCAACGAATACCACGGCTTAAAACGGGCAAATTATAAAGAGGTTTTGGTAAAGAACGCCGACGGAATCGATCTTCGCCAAGGCTGTCATGACATACTGATCGAGAACATCTCCGGATTTACCGAGGATGATTCAATTGCGCTCACGGCATTGAACGGAAATATTGAACGTACGTTTGCGGTAGAGGGATTGCCCTCGGATATTTGCAACGTGGAGATAAGAAACATACGTACTGCTGCTTTTTGCACAAACGTGCGACTGCTTAATCAAGGCGACGTTAAGCTTCACGACATTATGATAGACGGCGTTTACGATATGGGATGTGAGTCGGCACATATGGAGAGGGGACTTTATGCGGTTCGTATAGGAGACACGCATCTTTACGGAACGCGGCACGCAACGGAGGACGAAACGTACAATATCAGCGTCAGAAACGTGTGCGGCAGCGGAGATTACGTGCTTTCCCTTGCCGGAGCAATGAAAAATCTCGTACTGTTTGGCATAGAAGCTATGGGCGGCGCAAAGATGCTGAAGGACGATCGTACAAAATAACGGCATCTTCTTTGTTTTGGAAATGTCATCACGCATTGTTCCGTGCTCTGTGCGCGAGTATCGGAGCCGATTCTTTGAGCAGCTTTTGTCGCCCTTCTTCGATGCAGTTTTATAAAAACTTGAAAAGTGTGCTTATACGCGACGCGAAGACAGGAAAAGGCGGTGCGGCGATGATTGCGTAAGGTGTTGAACCGACTGCGAATTTATTCACAGAAATGAATAAAAATTCAAAATATTCAAAAAAAACATGCAAAAAGCTGCTTTTTGCAGAAAATTTTAAAAAAATATAAAAATTTTTGAAATAAATATTGACATTTGCAGAAAATAAGTTTAATATATTGGTATATTATTTTATTTTTTGGAGGAAAAACCATGAAGCTTTTCAAATTTGTGGCAGCAGCGCTTGCGCTTGTGCTCTGCCTCGGAATGTTCACGGCCTGCGGTTCCGTTAACTATGCGGAAAATAACACCGAGATCGTGATCGGCGTATCGGGTCCCCTTTCGGGCGGTGCCGCCAAGTACGGTCTTGCCGTTGTCAACGCGGCACAGCTTGCCGTTGACGAGATCAACGCGGCAGGCGGCGTTAACGGTATGAGACTGAAGCTCGTATCCCGTGACGACGTGAACGACGCGACCAAGCTCGCCAACAACTACTCGACCATGTTTGAGGAAGGCATGCAGGTATCGCTCGGTACGGTTACCACTCAGCCCGGTCTTGAGTTCAAGAACTACTCGCGCGACGACAACGTCTTCTTCCTTACTCCTTCGGCTTCGGGCGATAAGATCCCCGAATTTGCGAATGGTTATCAGATGTGCTTTGCCGACGGTAACCAGGGTAAGGTTGCGGCACAGTTCGTAAACGAGAACTACGCAGGTCAGACCATCGGCGCCTTCTACAAGGCAGACGAGGCATACTCGAAGGGTATTTTCGATCAGTTCATGGCAAACATCGGTGAAGACGTTACGGTTGTTCAGACCAGCTTTACCGCTGCAAACGCGACCGACTTCTCGACGCAGATCAACACCCTGAAGGATTGCAAGTTCATCTTCATGCCGACCTACTACGAGCCTGCTTCGCTCTTCATGACGCAGGCGAAGAACATCCTCGCTGCCGATGCGGTTTACTATGGCTGCGACGGCTTTGACGGCATCGACAGCATCGAGGGCTTCGATATCGCTGCGATCCCGCAGGCAGTCACTATGCTTTCGCACTTCAACTCGAAGGCTGACAGCGGCAAGGCGAAGGAGTTCATTGATAAGTACGTTGCAAGATTTGGTGCGGAGACGCTCAACCAGTTCGGTGCATCGGCTTACGACTGCGTATACGCGATTGCCGGCGCTATGGAAAAGGCAATGGACGAGGGCAAGAAGATCACCGTCAACATCAGTGCATCCGATCTTTGCGACATCCTGAAGGAGCAGTTCGAGGGCGGATACACCTTCACGGGTGGCGCAACCGGCGACAGCATTACCTGGGAGTCCACCGGCTACGTCAACAAGAGCGCGATCCAGTACGTCATTAAGGCTGCAAGCGCTGCAGAATAAAAAGCATCGCTCACAACCCATTTATTGAATTGCTATCGAGGCTGCATATACCGACCGCGTGCGGTCGATATATGCAGTTTCAGTTAGGAAGAAGTCATGGAAGAAATTTTATCCATTCTGATCAACGGGTTAAGCATCGGCGGTATTTACGCGATGATCGCCCTCGGTTACACGATGGTATACGGCATTGCCAAGATGCTGAATTTTGCGCACGGCGACGTCATTATGGTCGGCGGCTATGCGATCTACGTGTTTATGGCAATGAAAAATCCGCTTCTTGCCGTTTTCTTTGCCGTCATTGTCTGTGTGATCCTCGGCATGACTATTGAGAAGGTGGCGTACAAGCCGCTTCGCGGCGCGTCACCGCTTGCGGTGCTGATCACGGCCATCGGTGTCAGTTATATGCTGCAGAGTTTAGCGCAGATGATCTTCGGCTCGGCAAACAAGATGGTTACGGTCTACGAGTTCCCGATGGTCACGCTGTTTGGCGTGCCGCTTCAGGTCTCGTCGCTCGTCACGCTCGGCGTTACGGTTGTCGTGATGGTGGCATTGACTCTGTTCATCAAATATACGCGCCTCGGTCGTGCGATGATCGCGGTATCCGAGGATAAGGGCGCGGCACAGCTGATGGGTATCAACGTGGACGGCGTTATCACCGTTACCTTTGCAATCGGCTCGGCGCTTGCGGCGCTTGCGGGACTTTTCTATTTGTTGAAGGCACCCAGTATTTACAGTACGCTCGGCGCAATGCCCGGCATCAAGGCGTTTACCGCTGCGGTTATCGGCGGTATCGGCTCGATCCCCGGCGCAATGCTCGGCGGTATTCTGCTCGGACTTGTGGAGAGCATCTCCTCTAACATTACCGTGATCTCTCCCTACACCGATGCCATCGAATTCTCCATTCTCATTATCATTCTTCTCGTCAGACCTACCGGATTTCTCGGTAAGAAGAGGAGGGAGAAGGTATGATGAAGCGTATCAACTGGAAGCATTATATCAGTTATATTATCATCGGCGTGTTTACTGTTGCGTTTGGGATCTACGCGCTTACGGGTGCCCGTATCGACAGCTCGATGCTCTACCTGTTCGAGCGTATTGCGATCAGCATCATTCTTGCGGTTTCCCTGTCGCTCGTCGTCGGCTTTCTCGGTGAATTGTCGCTCGGACACGCAGGCTTTATGTGTGTCGGTGCCTACCTCAGCGGTAAGATCGCGGCACTGCTTGTGCCGTCGCTCGGCAACGGGCCTTTGACCTTTGTCATCGCACTTATCGTGGGTGCCGTCGTTGCCGCCGCTTGCGGTGTCATTATCGGCATTCCTGCGCTCCGCCTGCGCGGCGACTATCTCGCGATCGTGACGCTTGCCTTCGGTGAGATTGTGAAGTCTTTGTTCCAGAATACGTCGGACGAAAGCTTTGGCGGCGCACTCGGACTTGACACACCTCGTTATGACAAACAATATCTGTTTATTTTTGCTTTCGTTCTCGTTCTGGCGACGCTTGCCGTCGTGCAGAACTTTATTCGCTCGAAGCACGGGCGTGCCGTTACGGCGATCCGCGACAACGAGATCGCGGCGCGTGCGACCGGCATCAACGTGACCAAGTACAAGCTGCTTGCCTTTATCATTTCCGCGACCTTTGCGGGTGTTGCGGGTGTGCTTTACAGCTTCAGCAACTATACCGTGCAGAGCGCGAAGTTCGGCTACAATTATTCGATCGAGATCCTCGTTATGGTGGTTCTCGGCGGTATGGGCAGCATCAACGGCGCGATCATTTCGGCAACGGCGATCACGGTTCTCAATACCTGGCTTGACAATATTCTGACGGGCAACCTTGCCGTTTTGAAAAATCTTCTGTACGCGCTCATTCTGATCGTGATCGTGATTTACAACAACGCACCGAAGCTTAAGAGCTTCCGTGACCGCTATAATCTGAACATGCTGATGCGGAAGCTGTCGCGCAAAAAGCAGGATCCGTCGAGCGTCGCGGACGACGCGGCAAAGTGGGACGTTGTGCCCACGAAGATCGAGATGAACGAGATTCTGTCGATCGATCTTACGCCGCAGGATGTGGTCGACACAGACAAGGGAGGCGATGCGTAATGGCAGAATATCTTCTGGAAACCAAGAACCTCGGCATCACCTTCGGCGGTCTTAAGGCGGCACAGGACGTCAATCTCCGTGTGAAGAAAAACCAGATCTACGGTCTGATCGGACCAAACGGCGCGGGAAAGACGACGGTCTTCAACCTTCTGACGGGCGTGTATAAGCCGACGACCGGCAGCTTTTTCCTCGACGGCGAGGAGATTTGCGGGCTGCCCCAGCACAAGATCAATCACAAGGGTATCGCGCGTACCTTCCAGAATATCCGTCTGTTCAACAACATGACGGTGGTGCGCAACGTTATGGTCGGACTTCACGATTCCCCCGAATACCGTTACAACGTGATGGAGGCACTTTTGCGCATGCCGCGTTTCTTCCGCGTGGAAAAGGCGATGCGCGAGCGTGCGAAGGAGCTTCTCTCGATCTTCGGACTTCTTGAGGAGCGCAACAACCTCGCCTGCAATCTGCCGTACGGCAAGCAGAGAAAGCTGGAGATCGCGCGCGCTCTGGCGACCGATCCGAAGCTCCTCTTGCTCGACGAGCCTGCGGCGGGCATGAATCCGCATGAGACCGAGGATCTTGTCAAGACGATCCACTTTATCCGCGATCATTTTGATATGACGATCCTTCTTATTGAGCATGATATGAAATTCGTCTCGGGGCTTTGCGACGAGGTGACGGTGCTGAACTTCGGTACCGTGCTTGCCGCGGGGGATACCAAGACCGCGCTTTCCGACCCTGCGGTCGTAAAGGCGTATATCGGAGGGTAAGCAGATGGCAATGTTGGAAGTACGCGACCTTACGGTCTATTACGGCGTGATCTGCGCCCTGAAGGGCATCAGCTTTGACGTAAATCGGGGGGAGATCGTCACCCTGATCGGTGCAAACGGTGCCGGCAAAACGACCACGATGCAGAGCGTCGTGGGCTTGATTCCTGCCCGTTCGGGAAGTGTGATCTTTGATGGTCACGACATTACGAAGACTCCTTGCCATAAGATCGTGCATCTCGGTATGACGCAGGTTCCCGAGGGACGCCGCATTTTCCAGGAGCTGACCGTATACGAGAACCTTCTGATGGGTGCGTATTCGGTAAAGGATCAATCCGGCTTCAAGAAGGATCTCGATGCGATCTATACGCGCTTTCCGCGTCTTGCGGAGCGTAAAAATCAGATTGCGGGAACGCTTTCGGGCGGTGAGCAGCAGATGCTCGCCATGGGCAGAGCCATTATCAGCCACCCGAAGCTTCTCATGCTCGATGAGCCCTCGATGGGACTTTCTCCGCTTCTCGTCGATCAGGTATTCGAGATCATCAAGGATATCCGAAGCGACGGCACGACGATCCTTCTCGTTGAGCAAAATGCGGGCAAGTCGCTCGCCATCTCGGACAGAGCCTACGTGCTGGAAAACGGCAATATCGTGATGTCGGGAACGGGTGCGGAGCTTGCCGCCAGCGAGACGGTCAAAAAGGCATATCTCGGCGGATAAGAATAAGCAGTCAAAATGCAATGCATTTTGACTGCTTTTCTTATATTCAAGAGGCTGCTCACGTTATTTTTCCCACGGGAAAACGTATTGCGAAAGCGACAGCTCGTTACGGACGAGGATCATCTCGGCCTGCACCGATTCGTTGATCGGTACGCCCGTTTCCTTGCGCGACTGCCAGATCTCGTATTCCTTTTCGCCCGCGGTATAGATACGTTTGGCGTCGGGAGCCTTCTTCGATGCACGCACGGCGCGGAGAATATCGCCTGCTTTTTTGCGGCAAACGTCCTCGCCGAGGAAATGCTCGGTGTCGATGGCGATGAAATAATGACCGAGACCGTAGGGGCGAATATTGCCGTTTTCGTCCTTGCCGTCGAGATCCTTGCCGTATGCGCCATCTTGAAGAGCCGCGCACATCAGCTCGACTGCCATAGCAAAGCCGTAGCCCTTATAGCCGCCGAGTGCCTCGCCGATGCCGCCGAGCGTTGTGAGTGCGGCGGTGTCGTTACGGATCTTGCGAAGCGCCTCGCCCGCATCGCCCGTGACGGGCTTGCCGTCAATGTCGATGACGGTACCGGGGTGCACGTCTTCTCCGATGCGTTCGTAATACTCAACCTTTCCGTTCTGCGTGATCGAGGTAGCACAGTCGAAAATAAAATCGAAGGCTTCGTCGGTGGGAATACCGATCGTGAAGGGGTTGGTACCGAACATACCCTCAACGCCGAAGGTTGGTGCGACCGAAGGACGCGCATTCGTACCCGTCATACCGATGCAGCCTGCTTTTGTCGCCATCGTTGCGTAGTATCCCGCGATACCGTAATGGCAGGAATTGCGGACGGCGACCATGCCCATGCCGTACTTCTTTGCTTTTTCGATCGCCATCGTCATGGCTTTGAAACCAATGACCTGTCCCATGCCGTCGTGACCGTCAATGACGGCGGTGGTGGGAGTTTCCTTCAGAATTTCGAAATTGGTGACGGGGTTTTGAATACCTGCTTTGATTCTGTCGATATAGATCGGCTTAAAGCGGTTGCATCCGTGCGATTCGATGCCGCGGCGGTCGCTTTCAAGCAGAACGTCTGTACAGATACGGGCATCCTCTGCAGGTACGCCCGTGCCGATGAATGCATCCGTGATGAACGCTTCGGCGGTTTTCCAATCAAGATTAATTTTTGCCATGAATTTCTCCTTTACCTCTTGCAATGATCTACTATATATGTTATAATCATTTTGATCGAAAAAGTCAATTACCATACGAGAAATTGATCGTTTCACGCATAAAATGACGATAAACGGCGGATTTTTTTCGCAAACGAGCAAAGGAGAACGGACGATGCTGCACAAGGAACGGGAAAATGCGATCCTTGACTATTTACAGGGAAAAAGAGAGGCTTCGGTGGCAGAGCTTTGTCACGCACTGTTTGTCAGCGAGGCAACGATGCGCCGCGATCTTGCCGCTCTGAACCGATCGGGCAGGATCCTTCGTACACACGGCGGGGCGATCATTCGCAACGAGCCGTGTGAAAATCTGCCGCAAACGCTCCGCGAGCGTGAGCATACCGAGGCAAAGGTGACGATCGCCAAGAAGTGTCTGTCTCTGATTCGCGACGGTGATACCGTTATGGTGGACGCTTCCTCGACGGCTTTTGAGCTTTTGAAGCGGATCCATGAGAAAAACGCGGTGGTCGTGGTGACGAACAGTGCGAAGGCGGCGCTTGTCCTTGCCGATACGAGCGTTAAGACCTTTGTATCGGGCGGTGAACTGGCGGGGAGCAGCTATGCCTACGTGGGAAGTCACGCCGAGCAGTTCATGCGCGGCTTCAACGCTGACATCTGCTTTTTTTCCGTGCGGCGTCTGACCGAGGATGGCCGTCTCACCGACAACGCCATTGCTGAAAACGCCGTGCGTGCGGCGATGCTGTCTCGTGCAAGACGGCGCGTGCTTATGTTGGATTCAGAGAAGCTTGGCGCACCCTGCATGCACACGCTATGCGAGCTTGATAGTGTGACGGACGTGGTTTCCGAGCGCGATATTTCGTTTTGCTTTCCCGAATACCGCGATAAATTTCTGTGAAATATTTTTGTGAAATATACTGTCAATATAAACGAAAAAAGCATATGCTTTGTTCTTTCGGAGAAAGCATATGCTTTATAGCGAGACGGTATTCGGCGGAAAGCGCGAAAATTCGTCGCCGCGAGGCTTACAGGTTCGGCTCTCTTCGGCTATAGCAATACGAAACGGTTTTTTCGATTTTCGATGATACCTTCAGTGCGCAGCTTGCCGATCTCAACGGAGAGCCCGCTGCGATCGACCTCAAGATAGTCGGCAAGCTCCTGGCGGTCGAAGGGGATCAAGAAGCTATCGCTACCTGTACGCCGCGCCTCTATAGCAAGATAGGTCAAAAGCTTTTCACGCGTGGTGCGCTTGGAGGTGATCTCGATTTTTTGGTGAAAGAGGATGGTTTTGGATGCCAGATCCTTCATCAAATTGTAAATGAGGCTTTGGTGAAAGCCGCAATGATTCGAGCAGGTGTGCAGAACATGCGTGCGATCGATCAGCATGACGGTTGACGGCTCGCTCGCAATCATGGTGACGGGCAGGGCGGGCACGGCGGCACAGGCAAAGGCTTCGGCAAAGACCTCGGTGGGCGCGATACGCGAGACAATGCTTTTGTTTCCGTAGTAATCAAACTGAATGACCCGCACCTCGCCCGAAAGCAGAATACCGATGTGACGGGCGGGCGTTCCTTCTGCGAAAATGGTGTGTTTTTTCTCATAATGCTGTATTCTTGCACCGAGGCAGGTCAGCATACGCAACAGATCCTCATCAGCGATCCCTTGAAACAGGGCGCATTCTTTGAGAATCGGCAAAAAAATTTTCAATTTTTTCTCCTTTTGTTGAAAATTCAACAGATTTTCTGTGTATATTATACTATAATAGATATAGAAAATCAAGGAGTTCTTGCTATGAAAATCGCATTTTTTGATGCAAAGCCCTATGACAGACCGGCATTTGACAGATTCGGTGCCGTACACGGGGTAAAATTTAAATATTTTGAGACCAAGCTGACCGAAGATACAGTAGAGCTTGCACACGGTTATGACGGCGTTTGCGTGTTCGTCAACGATACGGTGAACGCTGCCGTGATCGATCGCCTTGTTGCCTTCGGTGTCAAGGTGGTGGCGTTGCGCTGCGCCGGCTTTAACAATGTCGATATGAAGTATGCCTTCGGCAAGCTTCACGTTCTGCGTGTGCCCGCTTACTCGCCTTATGCGGTTGCCGAGCATACGATGGCGATGCTTCTCACGTCGATAAGGCGCATCCACAAGGCGTATATCCGTACCCGCGACTTTAATTTCAGCCTTGCGGGCATGACCGGCTTCGATTTGTACGGCAAGACGGTCGGCGTGATCGGTACGGGACGTATCGGGCGTGTCTTTATCGACATATGCCGCGGCTTCGGTATGCGGGTGCTGGCGTATGACAAGTTTCCGTATGCAGGTCTTGATAACGGCGACACGATCCGCTAT